>NZ_ALJR01000032.1:0-39009 GCF_000287655.1 Selenomonas sp. FOBRC9 | reverse complement strand
CCAAATTTCCCGGTGAAACGGGCGATTCGGGGAAGAAAAAGGGGCAATGAGAGCAGTATTGCACGCTCTTTTGTATTGCAATTTGTGAAATTTGTGTCTGCGGATCAGCTGGCTGTGATTATCCACTATTTATCAGTGATTCCTTAGAGATCCGCTGAGAGCGAAAGGAGGAACGTACGCGGATTGCCGACGGTCACGCCGTAAGCGCGCGCCTGCCAGTATTTGCGGTCAAAGAGATTATTGACGCTGAGCCGCAGCGTCATCGGCGTCTTCCCGGATTGGAACTTGTAACGGAGCCCAAGGTCAAACGTCATATAAGACGGTATGCGGACGGTATTTTCCGGATTGATATACGCCGCGCCGGTGTGCGTGATCCGCCCCGTCACCGTCAGCCCCGGAGCCGAGGGGATGTCGTACTCCGCGTTGAGTACGGCGGTCAGCCGCGGTGCGGCCATCGCAGATTTCCCGTCGAGCAGCCCCCTATTGGTACTAATCTTTTTCGCATCAAGGTACATGAGCCCCCCGAGCAGGCGGAATCCTTTCTTCGGCTCGCCGAAGACGTTCACCTCGATGCCGCGGTGCCGCTCTTCGCCGTCCAATGCAACAATATATCGGCCGGGCGTCATCGTCCTCTTGATCGTCGAGGGCAGCTTCGTGCTGAACGCACTAATGGTTGCCGCAATCTTGCCCATGTAAAGCAAAAAGTAATAACAGCCATATTATAAACGATACAGATTCTCATTACAAGGGATGTTCTATAGAAAAACCGCCGCACACATCATTTTATATGTGCACGGCGGCCTCTTATATTTTGAATCATAACCGCAGGATTTCTCACGACAGCGACACCGGTCGCTAAAATCCCGCGTCACACCGAAACGTAAGTGACGCGGAAGTTTCGATGCATAGCAAGGAATGAGGAGAAGGCGAGGGAAGGCGTAGTTTTAGACCTACGTCGACCGAAGTATTCGACGAAATGACACAGCTAGGCGCGAAAATCCCGTGTCACGCCTTATTCCTATCGAAAGGCACTTGACCTAATTCCAACTCCGGATTATTTTCGCGAATCCACCCGAGCGCCCACTCGTTATTCACGAGGAGGACGGGGTTGCTGTGCCTATCCCGGACGAACATGCCGCGGTCGGCGCCGCGCAGGTCGGAAGGCTTGATCGGGCGTCCGTCGGGGAACGCGAGCCAGCGTGCGGTCTCAAAGGGCTGCATCTGCATGGTGATGTCGACGTTGTATTCGTTCTTGAGACGATACTCAAGCACTTCGAACTGGAGCGTGCCGACGGTGCCGACGATGTAGCTGTCAAGCCCTGCGCCGACCTGCTCGAAGAGCTGTATCGCACCTTCCTGCGTGAGCTGCTCGATGCCCTTGACGAACTGCTTGCGCTTCATGGTGTCCTTTGCGGCGACGCGCGCGAAGCGTTCGGGCGGGAACACGGGGAAGTCCTCGAATTTGAATTTGTGCGCGGGGTCGCACAGGGTGTCGCCGATGCCGAACACGCCGGGGTCAAAGAGCCCTACGATGTCGCCGGGATAGGCGGTGTCGATGATCTGCCTGTCCTGCGCGAGGAACTGCTGCGGCTGCGCGAGCTTGATGAGTTTGCCGCTCGGCGCGTGCCAGACGCTCATGTTCCGGTCAAATTTCCCGGAGGAGATGCGGATGAACGCGAGGCGGTCGCGGTGCGCGGGGTTCATGTTCGCCTGTATCTTAAAGACGAATCCGGAGAACTGTTCGTCGTCGGGTTCGATCACGCCGTCTGAGGACATGCGCGGCGCGGGCGGCGGCGCGAGACGGATGTACTCTTCGAGAAAGTTCTGCACGCCGAAGTTCGTCATGGCGGAGCCGAAGAACATGGGCGTGAGTCGTCCTGCGGCAACCGCTTCCTCGTCGAACTCCTCCCCCGCTTCGCGCAGGAGTTCGAGATCGTCCGCGAGCGCGGCGCAGGTCTCGGCGCCGACGCGATCCTTCCACGCGGGATCGTCCGGGGCAAAGATCTCGGAGGCGCGCGTCTCCTGTCCGTGGGTGCTGTCCTCGGCGAAGAGTTCGATGCGGTCTTTCTCGCGGTCGTAGACGCCGCGGTAGGTGCCGTCGGTGCCGATGGGCCAGTTCATGGGATAGGAGCGGATGCCGAGGACGTTTTCGAGTTCGTCCATGAGGTCAAGCGGAGCTTTGCCGAAGCGGTCGAGTTTATTGACAAATGTGAAAATGGGAATGCCGCGCTGTCGACAGACGCGGAACAGCTTCCGTGTCTGCGCCTCGACGCCCTTTGCCGCGTCAAGAATCATGACGGCGCTGTCGACCGCCATGAGTGTGCGGTAGGTGTCCTCGCTGAAGTCCTGATGCCCGGGGGTGTCGAGGATATTGATGCGATACCCGTCGTAATCGAACTGGAGGACGGAGGATGTGACGGAGATGCCGCGCTGTTTTTCGATCTCCATCCAGTCGGAGACGGCGTGCCGCTGCGTCTTGCGCGACTTGATGGAGCCCGCGAGATGGATCGCGCCTCCGTAGAGGAGGAGCTTTTCGGTGAGGGTCGTCTTGCCCGCGTCCGGATGCGAGATGATCGCGAACGTGCGCCGTTTGGCAATCTCTGCCGCGAGCTCTTCTTTTAACGTAGCCATGAATCTTCCTTCGGATTTAGGATAATGTCAGCGAGACGGGGCAGTGGTCGCTCCCAAATATGTCCGCATGGATCTCGGCGGCGGCGATGCGCCCGCGCAGCTCCTCGGAGACGAGGAAGTAGTCGATGCGCCATCCGGCGTTGGTCTCGCGCGCGTGGCGCAGGTACGACCACCATGTATACGCGCCGACTTTGTCGGGGTAAAGTGCGCGGAAGGTGTCGACGAAGCCCGCCGCGAGGAGCTCGCCGAATTTGCCGCGCTCTTCGTCGGTAAAACCCGCGTTTCGGCGGTTGCTCTTGGGGTTCTTGAGGTCGATTTCCGTGTGTGCGACGTTGAGATCGCCGCAGACGACGACGGGCTTTTTCGACCGCAGTTCGAGCAGGAACGCTCGGAACGCGTCCTCCCATGCCATGCGGTAATCGAGACGTGCGAGCGCATTTTGGGAGTTTGGTGTGTAGACGGTGACGAGATAGAGATCGTCAAACTCCATCGTGATGACGCGTCCCTCGTTGTCGTGCTGCGGGATGCCGATGCCGCGGGCAACGGACAGTGGCTTTACGCGCGTAAAGATCGCGGTGCCGGAATATCCCTTTTTCTCGGCGCTGTAAAAATACTGCTCATAGCCGGGCAGATCGAGGATCGCCTGCCCCTCCTGCATCTTCGTTTCCTGCAGACAGAAGGCGTCCGCATCGAGTTCTTTGAACGACTCCATGAAGCCCTTTTTGAGTGCGGCGCGCAGTCCGTTGACGTTCCATGATACAAAGCGCATGAAAGTCCCCCTTTTTAGAGTGTTTTATAGGCGGACAGCGGCCAGAACACCATGACCGCCTTGCCCTTGATAAGGTCGTACGGCACGAATCCGACGTCGGCAAAGCGGCTGTCCTCGGAATTGTTGCGGTTGTCGCCCATGACGAAGATATGCCCCTCCGGGACGGTCATTTTGGGGTATTCGCTCCGCGTCTTTTCGAGGATGTAATCCTCGACGAGGATTTGGTCGTTGACGAGAACGCGCCCCTCGCGGATCTCGATGGTATCACCCGGCGTCGCGATGACGCGCTTGATGAAATCACGGCTCGGATCGCGCGGGTACTGAAATACAAGTATCTCCCCTTTTTCGGGCGCGCGGAAGCGATAGATGAATTTATTGACGACAAGCCGCTCCGACGACTCGAGCGTTGGTCGCATCGAGGGGCCGTCCACGACATAGAGTTCGACGATGAACGTGCGGATGAACATCGCGAGCGCCACGGCGACGACGATAGAGATGACCCAGTCCTTGATTTCTGAAGCGGTCGAATTTTCCTTTTCCATAAAATCCTCCTCTCATAACAGCAAAAATAGGGACTGCCGAAGCAGTCCCCATCGCTCTTACGATTAGCGCTTTTCCCGAATGCGGGCAGCTTTGCCCGTGAGACCGCGCAGGTAGTAGAGTTTCGCCCGGCGAACGATGCCGCGGCGCGTCACCTCGATCTTTGCGATACGCGGGGAATGCACGGGGAAGAGACGCTCGACGCCGACGCCCGATGCGATGCGGCGCACGGTGAAAGTCTCGCGGACGCCCGTGCCCTGACGTCCGATGACGACGCCCTCGAACACCTGAATGCGCTCGCGCGTGCCCTCGACAATGCGGGCATGGACGCGGACGGTGTCGCCCGGTGCAAACTGCGGAATGTCGGAGCGGAGCTGCTCCTTTTCCAGGACCTCGATGATATTCATTGTTTTCCTCCTTCGATCAGATGTTCACAGACGCCCTCTGCGCCCGGCGGACCATCTATACACATACTTGATGACTATAACATAAGATGCGCGCGGGTGCAAGGAAAAATTTTTCTAGTCCCTATTTTCGCCGTTCCGGTCGGAATCACGTCCGGTGCAGTTTGGCGGCGGCATGGCTTGACTTCGCTTTACGCCGCGTTTTGGCATATAGAGCGCCCAGTCCGGTTCACAGGTGACGCGGTTGCGTCCGTTTTGTTTCGACTCGTAGAGGGCGGTGTCCGCACGCTTTACGATGCAGTCTGCGGTATCCTCGTCGCTGCCGTACCAAACACCGACACCGGCGCTGCACGTAACCTGATCCGAGGGGTGAATGCGTTCCTCGGAGACCGCCTCGCGGATCACGTTGGCGAATGCCTGCGCCTGCGCACCGTCGTAGTGCAGGCAGAGGAGGATGAACTCCTCGCCGCCCCAGCGGATGAGTACATGGCGCCGATCGAGAAAGGCTTTGATCGTGCGGGCAAAATTCACAAGCACGACGTCGCCGACATCGTGACCGTAAGTGTCGTTGATGCGTTTGAAGTGGTCGATGTCAAACATGATCAGTGAGAATGGCTCGCCTGTGTCGCGGGCAATCCGCATGAAGTCGTGCACTGCCGACGGAAATTTGTTGCGGTTGTAGCAGCTCGTGAGAGGATCAACCTCCATACGCTTTGTGACCGCATCCACCTGACTTTCGAGCGATGCGGACAGATCGGAGAGATAGCGTTCGTTCGCCGCTCGGTCAAGGATCAGCCGGACAATAAAGAATGCCACTGTATAGATGCCGAACGGCAGGAGGTAAGTGTTCCACGCAAAGACACGGAACTGGAACGACAGCCCATCAAGAACCGCAAGTATCGACAGTGCGGCAAACGCAATGAGGATCGGACGGCAGTACATATTCCCCTTTTTGTGACAGCTCCAAAGCCAATAGGCTGTTGGAATGCCGCAGATAACGAGCGTGGGATAGAAGAAGAACCGCATAAGATACATGCCGTATAAGCCGCAGAGCTCAAGCACAACCGCGGCGAGAATAATGGCGATGTAGGCGTAGGAAACGCGCAGGACGCGCTTTTTATAATCCTCATCGATCACATGGTAGATGAGCCAATATCCCGCGAGAATGATGAGATATGCCGCCGTCATCTCGACATACCACCAGAACACAGGATAATCGAGCCAGAGCAGCATGAGACTCGATGAGCCAAGCATCCACACAAAGAATATGAAGAGGAAGGTAATCAGACGCACATAGGTGGCGCGCAGTTTCTTCTCGGTGAAAAAGTAGACGCCGAGCAGAATGATGAAGATGACGAGCGCCGTCACACCGCTGACATAGGGGAAATCATGGAGAAATACGTGTTCGATCAAATGGGAGGATTTATCCAGCCGTACACGGTCAAACTGTCCAAGAACCCACCGGTTGTCGGCATACACCTGCATGACAAGATGCCGCCCCGACGCCCAGGCAGGCAGGTTGACGAGGTGCCACTTGCGCCCGTATGTATAGTCGCGGTGCTTGAGTGCACCATAGCGATAGATGGGAAGGCCGTCGAGAAACACCTGCACGGACTGATCGTTCGTCGAGAAAAAAAGACTGTCATCCGCCGCCGTATTCAGAGGAATAAACACGCGTACCCAAACGTAATGTTCATCGTTCGGGACGGCAACGCCGTACTGTGGATTGAATTTCCGCCACTGCCCCTCTTCCGGCGAAAAATTCGGCGGCCGCTTCGCGGGGGTCTGCGGCATTGGTGTGCTTTCTGCCCAGTATTCCCATTCCAAATCGGTCGCCGCCGCAGATACCGAATGCCCGAAGCATAGTATAACTGCAGCAATCAGCGTCCCGATCAGCGAATACAGATGCGATCGCACACACTCACCTCCCCACATTGTTCATTCGTTGAAAATAAGTTTTTCTTAAGTGCACTTCAGGGACCTTTGACTATTTTTGCCAACGCACGCCGCACCGTCTCCTCCGGCACATCGGCGCGTACCTCCGTGCTCCCGATGCCCTTCGCAAGCACCCAGTGAAGACGCCCGCCGACGGTCTTTTTATCGTGAAAGAGATCGGCGTACATCGCATCAGGCGCGACGCCCTCCGCGCACAGCGGCAGTCCGACACCGCAAATCAAGGCTTCGATGCGTGCGCGCTCCTCCGGCGAGAGCAGCCCCATCTCCTCACTGATATACGCCGCACCGACCATTCCGACGGCGACGGCTTCGCCGTGGCGATAGCGTGTGTAGCCCGTCTCCTTCTCGATCGCGTGGGCAATCGTGTGTCCGAAATTGAGGATGCGCCGAAGCCCTCCCTCGTACTCGTCGCGTGCGACAACGTCCGCCTTGATCTCGCAGGATCGTGCAATCATATGGACAGCGCTGTCCCGTTGGAGAGTGCGCACATCGCCGGTGTGTTCCGCAAGCCATGTGAAGAAATCCGCGTCGGAAATGATGCCGTATTTGATGATCTCCCCGAGTCCCGAAGCGATCTCACGCGGCGGGAGCGCGTGCAGGAAATCGAGGTCGATAAAGACCGCCGCAGGCTGATAGAACGCGCCGATGAGATTCTTTCCAAGCGGATGATTGACGGCGACCTTGCCGCCGACACTCGAATCCACCTGTGCGAGAAGGCTGGTCGGAATCTGGACAAAGGGCACTCCGCGCATATACGTTGCCGCGACAAATCCCGCGAGGTCGCCGACAACGCCGCCGCCGAGCGCAAAGATCGGCGATTTCCGATCAAGCCCCAGCTCGATGGCACGCGTGTAAATGCGATTCGCAGTCTCGAGCGATTTCGACGGCTCCCCCGCAGGGATCGTGACGATCTCCGCCGCAATCCCCGCGCGTGTGAGTGTCTCGGCGACCTGTGCGCCATAGAGCGCGCCAACCTGCGCGTCGGTCACGAGCAGTCCGCGCGAAGAGAAGTCCGCCGCGCGCACGAATGCCGCGAGCTCGTCCATGAGTCCGCCGCCGATATAGATATGATAGCTGCGCTCTCCGAGCGCGACTTCTACCGTCCGCATTGTTATTTTCTCCATATCCGTATGGTCTGCATAATATGCTCTGCGATTTCGAGCGGCGCGCGTCCCGTCGTGTCAACGGTAACGTCCGCGCCTGCGTAGAGGAGCCGCCGCTCCTCCATAAGCGCGGCGACGGCAGCGCGGCGATCCCCCACATCCGCACGGTCGAGCACAGGGCGCTCGCCCCGCGCCGCAGTACGCGCAAGGATGGTATCAACGTCTGCGGTCAGTGCGACGATGATGCCGTTTTTACGCAGGGCTCGCATGTTTTCCGTGTCCTTGACCACGCCGCCGCCCGTCGCAACGACGAGATTCCCGCGCGCCGCCGCTGCGGCGACCGCTTCCTTTTCGCGAGCGCGGAAGTATGGCTCGCCGTGGCGGACAAACATCTCGGGGATGGTCATGCCGTGCGCTTCCTCGATCTTTTTATCGAGATCGTGAAAAGCGCAGCCGAGCCGCGCTGCTAAAAGGCGCCCGACACTCGTCTTGCCCGTCCCCATAAAACCGATCAAAACGATGTTTTTCATACGTCCTGCCATCTGCTGTCAATACGCGCGCGATATGCCGCAAGGGACGCCATGAGATCCGTCATCGTATCCGCGTGGAACATGGTGCAGACCGCGTCCGCGAGTACGAATGAGAGCATCGCCTCGCCGACGGCGGATGCGGCGGGCACGGCACAGCAGTCGCTGCGTTCCTTTGCGGCAGACACTTCTTTCTTCGATGCGATATCGATCGTATGAAGCGGTGCCATGAGCGTCGGGATGGGCTTCATCACGGCGCGCACGACGAGCGGTTCTCCGTTTGTCATGCCGCCCTCGAGTCCGCCTGCGCGGTTCGTGCGGCGATATGGACGCCCGTCCGCGTCCATATAGATTTCGTCATGAATCTCGCTGCCCGGCACATGCGCGCAGGCAAATCCCGCGCCGATCTCGACGCCCTTGATCGCCTGAATGGACATGAGCGCCCCTGCGAGCCGCCCATCGAGCCGCCGATCCCACTGCACATGTGAACCGAGCCCTGCGGGAAGCCCGCGCACAACGATCTCAAAGATGCCGCCGAGGGTATCGCCCGCCGCCTTTGCCGCGTCGATGCGCGCCTTCATGCGTACCGCGGCGTCCGGATCGCAGCAGCTCAGGTCGGCGCTGTTCGTGACGCCGATGTCCTCGTCGCGGATCGCCGCGCGGTTCACCGCTTCGCCGCCGATCTCCGTTACATGCGACGCAACGGTGATCCCGAGTTCCCGCAGCAGCGCGCTGCAGACTGCACCGACGGCAACGCGCATGGTTGTCTCCCGCGCGCTCGACCGCTCGAGGATGTCGCGTGCGTCCGTGCGTTCATATTTCAACACGCCCGTCAGATCGGCATGTCCCGGGCGCACCGCCGTGACCTTTGCACCTGCGGGTGCACCAAAGGGATCCATGCGATCCGTCCAGTTTTCAAAATCGCGATTGACCACCTGCAAGGTGAGCGGCGAACCAAGGGTCTCGCCGAACCGCATTCCTGAAAGCACCGTGACGCGATCCGTCTCGATCTTCATGCGGTTGCCGCGTCCGTATCCGCGCTGTCTACGTGCGAGTGCATCGTCGATCGCCGCACGCGGGATCCTGAGCCCGGCAGGCACCCCCTCGAGTATCGCCGTGAGCGCCGCACCGTGCGACTCACCCGCCGTCATAAAACGCAGTCCGCCCATTGATATCCCTTCCCATGCCTATAATCCATAATCATTATCTATAATATTCTATTTGCGATACAAAAACAAGAGTGTAACCATAACATCACGGCAGATTTTTATCTCGTGCCTGTACCGTAGATGCGATTTCGACGATGAGCACACAGTGCAGGATTCCTTCGTCCGCCTTGATCTCCATATCGCCCAAGCGAACGGCACGCGCCCCCTCCGTGAGCGCATGCAGGAAATCGAGGACGGCGTAATAATTCCCGTGAAAGGACAGCTCGATTGGCAGGACGGTCAGCGCATCCGCACTCAGGGGCGGCTGCGGCGCGACAGCATCGATCGTCACGCCCGCCGCATGTGCCGTGTGCTCCACATCGGTGAGGAACGCGCCTTGACCGAGTATACCCGGAAGCGCGTCACTGTATGTACTGCGGCGCAGGTCAAGCCGGGCGGTCTCCGTCTCGTCCGCGCGGCGATATGATGCGAGCCGTGCGAGCTGCGTATGAGCCGCCGCACATTCCTTCTGTGCACTCAGACGCGCCGATGCGATATACGGTGCAAGGAAAAATACATAGAGCCCCCCGAGGATCAGCAGCCCGCCCGCGGCAATCCGCAATCGTCCGCACATCGAAAAACGCCCCATCCTCACACCTCGCTCCGCCATGCCGCGCGCAGGACAAAATGCACATGCGCAGGCTCTCCCGCCGCACCACGTTCATGCTCCGCGCGCTCGAGCGTAATACCGTCGGGGAATCCGGCATCTTCCTGCAAGCGTGTCATCATCGCAGTCAGCGCCGCATAGTGCACTGCCTCTCCTTCAATGCGCAGCATTTGCCCCTCCGCGTTGAGCGCTGTAAGACGTACGCCGTCCCCCGCCGCCGTGCCAAGCCGAATGAGCAGCGCCCTCAGCGGACGACTCTCCGACAGAAACGCACCAAGCAGCTGCGCCCGTTCTTCCATATCGGCACGCAGCTCAGTCTCTTCTTCCAACCGGTTCTGATCGGCGCTGTGCAGAAGAAGTTCCGCGCGCATCTCATCCCGTGCCTGCACGGCCGTCATATAGGAACCGATGTCAGACGCGATTCCCCAAAAGAGCACTGCGGCAAGTACGGCAACTGCCGCTGCAGCACAGCGGCAGAGGCTTATTGCCTTCTGCGTGCTGCCCCAATAGCACTGTGCGGGCGTCTCCGGATGAAAGAGCAGTCCCGCGTAAATCGCGGGCAGCACTTCCTCGTCCACGGATGTCTCCGATTCGGAATTCGTTTGTGCCCACGGCAGCGGGGCGGCACGTGCCGCTTCAATCTGTGGGGCAAGCATACCGCCGCCCGGCGGACAAACGGTCAGGCGCTGCAGAGAAAGCCCCGCTTCGGCAAAAGCCGCATATACCGCCCGCACCTGTACTGCGGGCATCACCGCCGTCCAATAGCGATACGGCGGCACATCGGTCAGCGGTGTGCAGCAAAGCATTTTCTCTTCGATATGGGCATCCCCCTCTGTCTCTACGCGAATCGACCAGAGGAGCGCGCGCCGCAGCTCCTCGCCGGTGAGAGCTGCAGGCAGTTCCCGCTGCACAATATCCGCGGCCGCTTCAGGCAGGGCAAGTGCAAGCGGCAGATGGGTCTCCTCCCTGCGCGCGAGTTCTTCCCGAACGAGCGCCGCGAGCCGCCCGGGATCGTCCTCCGCCCGCCACACATCCGTTGTCCTGCGCAGCATAGATACCGACCATACACCGGCAGTATCGTCCGGCGCGCAAAGATGCGCATAGACGAGACCGTGTGCGCTTGGATAGATGCCGACTGTTTCGCGCACAGGATGCAGATATTTAGAAAAAACGCTGCCAAACATAACGCTGCTCCCTCTCATGCTTTTTCATGGCCGCACGCACGAGCTTGCCGCGCAGCCAGTCCGCACCGTCGTCGATATGCGGCTTCTCATGATCCACGGCAGCGGCGATCAGATAGATCTGCCCACCCGCACGCATCTCGGCAAAGACGCGCACCTCAATATCGCCCGTCACGGGAACCGAGCCGACGGAAAGTTCCTTTCGCCGCCCTCGTTTCGGCATTTCCCCATACGCCTCAGAGGACTGTTCCAAGGCCGCAGCAGCCGTCTCGATCCCGCTCTCCGCCGCAAGCCGCAGTTGTGTCTCGCGCTCATACTCTGCGGCAATGATCGTACTTGTGCGCATAAAATGCACCGCACCGAGCACAAGCAAGAGGACGGCCGTGAGCATCCCGAGGCCAAGCACCGAAACCGCACCGCGCTCATCACGGCGCAGGACATCAGCGCACATCTCCCTGCCTCCTCAGATATACCCGCGTCTCGAGCGTATACGTATGCCCTGTGACGACACTTTCTCCGGTCATGCGTATATGATAAAGCGGCACCGCCCCCTCCTGTTCAACAGCAAGTTCTGAAATATGCACGCCCGCGCCTGCAAACGCCCCCGTCATGGGAAACGACGCATAGTTGACGACCAGACGCCCCGCATCCACCCAATACCGCGTCTGCATCCGCCCCGTCTCAATATTCCTCTGCATTTCGTATCCGCCCTGAAAATGCGGTTCAATGCGGTCAGAGAGGAGCGCTGACTCAACGACACGGGCAAAGGCGCTCTGCATCTCCTGCCGCAGCTCCGCATCCGCAATCTGCCGTTCATAGTTTTGCCGGCTCCATAGAACGGCAACCATGAGAAAAGTCAGGAGAAGCACAATGATCGGGAGCCCTGCCGCAAGCTCTGCGAGAATCATGCCCGTCTCTTCCGCGCGCTCTTTATGTCCCGCTCTACGTCCCATGTGCCCGCAGCCTCCGTACAAACTCCGCAGTTCGCTCCCGCCCCCATACCGTCCATGAGATGCGCAGCGTCACGTCATAAAATATACCATCGGCCTCAATTTGTATTGTCATCGTATAGTCAACGTCATTTCTTAATACGGTTATTGTACCGTTTTCTATATTTTCTCCTGCATCGAGCCGCACTGCCAGCAGAGAAAATTCTTCCCGTGCGATGAGCGCTGCATCCATGCGCGTACGCCCCTCCGCTTCGAGCAGTGCCGTCCGCGCAAAGATACCAAGCACCGCTGCCATAGCGAGAACAATCAACCCAAGCGCAGCGGTCTCGAAGAGAAGGTAGCCCGCAGCATCATTCTTCGCCGCCCGCCGTCTCACGGTGTCCCCCGCGCAAGACGAATCCGCGCCGCACGATCGATAACGACGTCCACAAAATCCTCCTTATGCCCAAGAGCATAGACGCGAATCGTCATATTCCCGCCCTCCCGCGAGATGCCGCCGTTCCCGTCAAATACAGCAGGACGGTCGCTGCGGCTGTCACGTTCCAGGCGTACGAGCGGCAGTGTGCTGTGCGATTGGACACGCCCTTCGAGGTGATGGCGAATATCATAACCGTCTGAACGGATGAAGAGGGTCGGCTCGCGAAAGCCCGCCCGATCCCGATCGAGCACGTAGAGTACAGTCGCGGTCGTACGGCTGATCGCCTGTATCCGGCGCAGCTCTGCAGCCAGCCGCATCGCTTCGTACGTCACTGCCGCCCGCGCATAGACGCGGTGTCCCAGCGGCAGCGCCGCACTGAGCAGCACTGTCAGTATGGACAGCCCTATGAGCATCTCGACAAGCGCCATGCCGCGCATCTGCGCACGCATCAGGCAAGCCCCCAATAGAGCCGCCAAATCACATCGCCGCAAAGAAATGCGAGATACCCGCCTGCCGCGAGGCAGGGGCCAAAGGGGAGCGCATCGCGCCGCCCTTTGCGCCTCGTCAAAAGCAGGAATGCCGCCATCATGCCGCCGATGAGAAACGCCGTCCACACGGCGATAATTGCCGATTCCCAACCGAGCCAAAGACCTATGCCGAGGGCGAATTTGACATCGCCGCCGCCCATACCGCCCCGCGCGGCAATATATAGGCAATAAAATAAGACGCCGCAAAGCGTCCCGCCAAGAATCGCATCAATGAGAGGCATCGTCAACCCACCCGCCGAAAAAACCACGCCCGCAAAGGCAAACGGCAGCGTAATGCAGTCATACAAGAAGCCGTCACGCACATCCAAAAACGCAAGCCAAAGGAGCACCGCCGAAAACAGAGTGCCCACGAAGAGCCGCACACCCATGCCGTTCACCACATAGACCCCGGCAGAGGCAAGTCCCCACAAAGCGGCGAGCAGGATTGCGGGTCGGCGCGACGGAGCCAGCCGACGTGCCATTTCCCGCATCACAGCGACCTCCGTTCTCATTCCTTCCGCGCATACTGCTCTGCCGTCTTGCCGTCGCATACGGCACGGCACACGCTGTCCACCGTTGCAAGCGCATAGGACTTTCCTGTCAGATCGACCTCTTTGCCCTCCGCCTGCGCTTTACCCGAGGGCGGCTTTAGATGTGCAAGATCCGTCATATAATCGGACAGTTTATCGATGCTCTCGGGGTTCTTTCCGTGCGTCGTTCGGTAGAGTGTGATCGCCGTATCAAGTGCGGTCAGATCTGCCTGCACCTTCACCGTATTCGCCGCGGCGATTGCCGCGGAAAAGCGCGGCACCGCGATCGCAAGCACGATACCGAGGATCATCACGGCAAGCATCGTCGAGAGCAGAGAGAACCCCGCTTCGCCCCGACGCCGCAATGAACCTGCATCCTTATTTGAAATCGACGAATTCATCAATGCGCGCACCGCCCTTCGCCATCGGCTCCACAAAGCTGCGCTCCGTCTCCATCACGATCACACGCGGATGCGCCGCATCTGCCAATGCTTCATGAAGCTCCGCAGCAAACTCCTCCTGCGTCCTGACCGACACCGCCTTGATGCCAAAGCTCTCCGCATATTTCACGTAGTCCATCTCATGATCGAGCGCACACGCAATGTAGCGCTCATCATAGAGCACCTTTTGCAGTTGACGGATCATACCGAGGCTGCGGTTGTTGACAATGATGGAAAGAATGGGGAGATTCAGCCGGGCAATCGTATAGTATTCGCTGCCTGTCATTTTAATGCCGCCGTCACCCGCAATATGGATGACACGACGGCTGCTGCCCCATGCCGCCTGCGCCCCCATTGCTGCCGGGAGTCCATACCCCATCGTCCCAAGCCCGCCCGAAGTGAGCCACGTGCGCGGCTCCTCCACGCGCAGATGCAGTGCCGCCCACATCTGATGCTGCCCCACGTCCGTCGCATAGGCATAGGGTTTGCCCATTGTGCTCTCTGCAATCCGATGCAGCGCCCACGGCACAGTCAGACGCCCGACATGGTAGTCATAGTCATACGTATCCTGCCACGCGCGAATCTGCTCCCACCATGCGGAAAGTCGCCCTTTTGTCGGCTGCCGCATAAGGAGCTCCAGAATGGTTCGCATATCGCCTGCAAGCCCCAGACTGCCCGCAATGTTCTTGTCAATTTCGGCAGGATCGATATCGATGTGGATAAACTTGCGGTTCGCCGTATACTTGCTGAGATTTCCCGTCTGCCGATCGGCAAAGCGGCTGCCGATCGCAATGACGAGATCCGCCGCACCGATGGCATAGTTCGCAGCCTTCTCCCCGTGCATCCCGGCAAAACCGAGCATCTGCGGGTGCGAACTCCTGACCGCGCCCATGCCCATAAGGGTATGTACGACAGGTAAATTATATTTCTCAATGAACGCCGTAACCTCGGCGGACGTCCCGGCAGAGATCACGCCGCCGCCCACGATGACGAGCGGATGCTCTGCGCGTACGATCTCCTCCGCCGCCTCCGCCGCACAGATCATAAAGTCCGCATCGGGCGTGCCGGGCGTGCGGCAGTGTACTTCCTCGGGCGCATAGACAATCTCTTCGAAAAAGAGATTGCGCGGCACATCGAGAAGCACCGGTCCCGGTCGCCCGCTCCGTGCGAGTTCAAAAGCCTTGCGCATCGCGGGGACGAGATCGTCCGCGCGCTTAATTTTATAGTTGTGCTTCGTGATGGGCATCGTCACGTCGAGGATATCCGTCTCTTGGAACGCATCACGACCGAGCATCGCCATATCCACCTGTCCCGTGATGGCGACCACAGGAATCGAGTCCATATATGCCGTTGCAAGCCCCGTCACGAGATTCGTTGCGCCCGGTCCCGAGGTGGCGATGCAGACGCCGACACGCCCTGTTGCACGTGCATAGCCGTCCGCCGCGTGCGCCGCGTTCTGCTCATGCGTCACGAGCACCTGACGCACGCTGTCCTGTCCATAGAGCGCATCGTAGAGCGGCAGAATCATACCGCCCGGATAGCCGAACACCGTATCCACGCCCTGCTCGCGCAGACATGCCAAAACTGCTTCCGCACCTCTCACGCGCACACACTCCTCAAAATTGATTGTATATTTGAAAAATATTATAACATACTCGTCTGCAGCAGACAAGAGGAAATATAAAAATACACCGCGTCCGCACCTATGAGAAAACCGCCGCCCCATACAATTAAGATCTTTTCATTACAGTACCCTGATACCGCAAAAAACAATATGGCGGTGAAGTTTTTTTTGTGATATACTTGCAACGTTTCTACAATAAATAAACAAAGGGACTGACAGCTATGGCAAGAATGTTAAAAAAGCTAAAACAAAAGAATGCACCGCAAAAGGATACGACGCCTGCGCCGCCGACGGGCAAGGGGTATCTCATTCTCGGCATTGTGCTCTTCACGCTGACGCTGACGATTGCTGGCTGGGAGATGTTTGATATGACAAGCCGTGCGATGTATGTCCTGCTGACGATTTCACTCGGACTTACCTACACGAACCGCTACCACGGGCATAAGCTCAGCGAGACGCAGCGTATGCTCGTCACGCGCGGAAGCTTCGTGACGATCGGGCTTGCCGCTGCGCTCTTCTTCGTCGAGCTGTATCAGAGGTACGTCGCATGACGGATGCACAGCTTGCACAGCTCAAGCGAAAACGCGATCTGCACATGGTGCTCCCCGTCTTTCTCGTCTCGGTCATCGCGTGTATCGACCGCGTGAACATCGCCTATGCAAAACTGACGATGGAGCAGGATCTGCCGTGGCTGACGCCCGAAATCTTCGGCATGGGCGCGAGCATCTTCTTCGTTGGCTACCTCATCTTCGAGGTACCGGGCGCGCTCGTCGCGGCGCGGTTCTCCGCCGCAAAGTGGATCGCGCGCATCATGCTCACATGGGGCATGGTCTCGGCATCGCTCGCCTTCATCGAGTCCGAGACCGGCTTCTTCGTCTGCCGCTTCCTGCTCGGCGCGGCGGAGGCAAGTCTCTATCCTGTGATCTACTCCGTTCTCTTCCCCGCATGGTTTACGGAGCGCGAACGCGCACGCGCGACCTCGCTCATGCTCACGTCGCTCATCATCTCGACGATCATCGGCGCGCCGCTCGCGGGGACGCTGCTGGAGATTCCGCTCTTCGGACTGCACGGCTGGCAGGTGCTCTTCGTGCTTGAAGCAGTACCGGCGGTGCTCTTCGCCTTTATCTTTTTCTTTTGGGTCAAGGATCACCCGACGCAGGTGTCCTGGCTCACCGATGAGGAAAAGACCTATCTTACAAATACCATTGCAGGAGAACTGCACACGGTACAATCCGCCCGCAAATACACGGTGTGGCAGGCGATGTCCGATCCGAAGGTACTGCGGCTCTGTCTCATCTATTTCCTGTGGGTCATCGGGTTCTGGGGCTTTAACTTCTGGATGCCGACGGTGCTCAAAAGTCTCTCGGGCTGGTCGACGGCATTCCTCGGTTGGGCGATCGCCATTCCGATGGCTGCGGCGCTGCTCGTTCAGGTGCTCGTCGGCATGTCCTCGACGCGCACGGGCGAAAAGATTTGGCATGTGGCGGGCGTGCTCTTTGTCGGGGCAATCGGGCTTGGTTTCAGCCCCTTCGCCGAAAGCCCCGCCGCCGCGCTCTTCCTCATCTGTCTCTCCGCAGTCGGCATCTATGCATCGATGGGCGTGTGGTGGACGATCCCGACAACATTCCTATCGGGTCCCGCTGCCGCGGGCTCGATCGCGCTCATCAACTCCTGCGGCAATCTCGGCGGCTGGGTCGGTCCCTATATGATGGGCTGGATCAAGACCAACACAGGCTCGTTCGATCTCGGCTACTACCTCATGGGCGCGTTCATGTGCGGCGCAGGGCTGCTCGTACTGACGATCCGGCGGGGCAAGGACTAATATCGGCTGTCAAATTACATAAAAGCGCACAAAAAGGCTGCCGCACGGAACGGAACACATTCGTGCAGCAGCCTGTTTTTACGTTCTTTTTTATTAATATCCCAGCGCGTGCGCAATCAGGACAAGCACAACGCCCGGGATGCCGAATATGCCCGCAACAAGCGCCTTGAGGAAGGTGATCTTGATGCCGACGCCAAAGAGGTTAATCCCCCATAGGATGATGGCGCCAATGATGCTGTTCGTGATAAGTTTCCATAAAATATGAAACGGCAGCGCAATCAGTTTGCCCAGAATGCAGAACAAAACAATGGCAACGGCAACGCCTGCAATAATATCTATCTAAATCTCCCTCCTGTTCTCCATCGCGCGCGAGAGCGTCACCTCGTCGGCATACTCAAGGTCGCCGCCGACCGGCAGTCCGTGCGCGATGCGCGTAACGCGTACGCCCATCGGTTTCAAAAGTTTTGCAATATACATCGCGGTCGCCTCCCCCTCGACATTCGGGTTCGTCGCCATGATGACCTCCTGCACATCCGTAGTTCCAACGCGCGTCACCAGTTCCTTGATGCGGAGGTCGTTCGGTCCGACGCCTTCGAGCGGCGAGAGCGCACCGTGCAGGACGTGGTACACGCCGTCGTAGTCGTTCATGCGCTCCATCGCCGCGACGTCAGGCGGCTGCTCCACGACGCAGACGACGCTGTGATCGCGTTTCTCCGCCGTGCAGATGGCGCAGGGATCGGTGTCCGTGAGATTAAAGCAGGTCGAGCAAAATCCGATCTTCCGCTTTGCCTCGACAATGGCGGACGCGAGCCTTTGTGCGCGCTCCATATCCATGTCAAGGACATGATAGGCAAGGCGCGCCGCCGTCTTTGCCCCGATGCCCGGGAGTGCACGGAACTGCTCCATGAGCTGCGTGAGCGGTGCGATGTGCTGCATTTAGAGGAGTCCCGGCGGCAGCCCCAGCCCGCTCGTGAGCTTGCCCATCTCCGCCGCCATCATATCGTCTACCTTCTTCGTCGCCTCGTTGAATGCCGCCGAGAGAAGATCCTGGAGCATCTCAATGTCCTCAGGATCAACCGCTGCAGGTGCGATAATAAGACTCTGCACCTGTTTCTCCCCGTCCATAACGATCTTTACCGCGCCGCCGCCCGAAGAAACCTCCACCGTACGGCGCTTCAGATCATCCTGCATCTTCTTCATCTCATTCTGCATTTTTTGAACTTTTTTCATCATACCGGCCATATTGCCGCCGCCACCAAACATATGCATTCTCCTTTTTTCTACCAATATGGTATAGCCTAACAAAAAGCGCGGGATGCGTCAAGTCTCTTCGTCATCCGGCAGCTCGTCAAACATTTCCGCCTCCTCATCCGGCGTCGGTTCGTAGGTGTCGTACGGCACGCTGCTCTCCTCGGGTACTGCACGGGTCGGAGCAGCGGGAGGGGCAGGACGATCCTGACGCGCCGGTTTTTCGATCTCCTCGACGCGCGCTCCCGCCCCTGCAATCGAGAGCAAATCCTTCACCTGCGCGGGATATTCCGGTTGCTGCGGCGCCGCCGGGATCGGCACGCTCTCCTGTTCCTCCTCGTCTCCCGTGCAGACGACCTCCATGGCGCGCCCGACAAGCTTTGTCATGACCTCCTCAAAGATGCCGCGGTGCCGTTCGCGGATAAACTTCCGCGCGATATCACGCGCAGGACGGATGAAAAACTGCCGCTCCGTCATGCCCTCATAGGCAGCCCCTGAAAGGAGTGACGCCGCGAGTTTATCCCGCACCCCAAGCTGTGCGGAAAAGCGCTGCCAAAGCTCCATATCGAGTGTGCGCTGCACCTTTTCTGCAGCCTCGGGGGGCTTTGCCGCGGCGGCTTTTCCCCGGCTTTGCGGCGCACGTGCGGCGGGCAGCTTTACCGCCTTCGGGGAGGCGGCGGATGCAAGAGCGGCAGGAGCGGATACAGTACCGCTCCGCACTGCGGCGAGTGCCGCCGTGAGCTGCTGCACCTGTGCCTCGAGACGCGCGATGCGCCCCGTATCGACAGACGGCTGCTGCGCTGCAGGCGCAGTATGCGTTCCGCTGTCCGCCGGCGTGAGGGATTCGCGGCAAAGCGAGAGCAGCAGTGTCTCCGCCGTGATCCGCGGCTGCGGGGCCGTGCGCATCTCTTGAAGCGTTTCGCTGATGCGGCGCAGGATGTTCATAATCTCCGGCTGTGAGAATCGTGCGGCATCTGCGCGCAGCTGCTCTGCCGCTGCCTCCGTCCCCGAAAACTCTGCCGCAAAGGACGCGCCGCCAACGCCCGCAATCATCAGCGCCCGGAAATGCAGGGCGAGTTCTACAAAGATGCGGTTCAGCTCCCGCCCGCTTTGCAGCAGCTCACTCAGCCCCGCGAGAAGTCCCGAGCCATCCTTATCAGCGATCTGCACAGCGAGCTGCGCAATGCGCTCCTTGCCGACGAGTCCGAGCGATTCCTGCACCTGCTCTGCGGTCAGCGTTCCCTCCGCGAGTGCGCTGCACTGGTCGAGGATGGAGAGCGCGTCCCGCATCCCGCCGTCCGCCTGCGCTGCGATGATGGAGAGCGCGTCGTCATTCGCTGCGATCCCCGATTCCCTGCAGACATAGCTCAGCCGCTCCCGAATCTCCGCGACAGTGATGCGGTGAAAGTCATAGCGTTGGCACCGTGACTGTATCGTTGCGGGGACTTTGTGCGGCTCAGTCGTTGCGAGAATGAAGAGTACGCTCGGCGGCGGCTCTTCGAGCGTTTTGAGCAGCGCGTTGAACGCCTCCGTCGTCAGCATATGCACTTCGTCGATGATATAGATTTTGCAGCGTCCCTCGGTCGGCGCGAATTTTACCGTCTCGCGCAGATCGCGGATCTCGTCGATGCCGCGGTTCGACGCCGCGTCGATCTCAAAGACGTCCATGGACGACCCGTCCGCAATCGCGCGGCAGGATTCGCACTGCCCGCAGGGCGTGAGCGTCGGCCCTTGGGCGCAGTTCAGAGAGCGCGCAAGGATTTTTGCCGTGCTCGTCTTGCCTGTGCCGCGCGGTCCCGTAAAGAGATAGGCGTGGCTCGTCTGTCCCGATGTCACGGCACGCGAAAGCGTCCTGCTGATATGTTCCTGCCCGACGAGATCGGCAAAACTCGTCGGGCGCCAGCGGCGATAGAGCGCAACATAGGACATGGGGCATCCTCCTTCCCTTTAGGAAAAACCACAAAAACAAAAAAGCAGCCTCCCGGCTGCTGTAACGCACGATTTCTCCCACGGCAGACCGCAGTTCCCAGGTGTCCTCGCGGCACATGAGGCTGACCGCTTACCGCTGCTTCCTTCCGGACCTGACGGGGTTCACAGGGCTCCATTGCGTGAGACCAAGGCACTGCAGCCCGCCCTGAGAAAAATCAATAAAAATGGCGGAGAGTGAGAGATTCGAACTCTCGGTACGGTATCACCGCACACACGCTTTCCAGGCGTGCTCCTTCAACCACTCGGACAACTCTCCACGTGCTCTCAAAAGCTATTCACTTCCGCAACATTGGATAGTCTAGCATGGGAGGGGAAGTGTTGTCAAGAGTAAATTAGACGTGACGCGGGATTTTAGGCGTACATCGTAACGCGAAAGTTTGAATGCATAGCTAGCCCCCTCCGGTGACCACCGCAAGGAAGCTACCGGCTTTACGAAATCCTATCCACCTATGCGCCCCCGTAGTGGCGCCGCGCTGCTGCGCCCTGTAACAAGTTATGGCGGCGTAACAATATGACACAGTTATGTGCCAAAAGCCCACTTTGCGTCGATGAGTAAGTGGCGCGGAAGTTTCGATGCATAACGAGGAATGAGGAGGACACAAGGGAAGGCGTAGTAAAAAGCTACGTCGACCGCAGTGTCCGACGACATGACAAAGTTAGGCGCGAAAATCCCGCGTCACGTCTCACGCTAAGACGCGGGAAAGACGTACAAGTTCCGGATCCAGCGTCTTCTTATTATTCACCGCCTCAAAGAGGTTTACGCTGACGACTTGTCCCTCGTTGAAGCTGAACACGACGTCGTTGATGCCCGAAATGACGGCGAGTGCCGCCTTTTCGCCGAGCATGGACGCCTTGATGCGATCCTCGACGGTCGGCGATCCGCCGCGTTGGATGTGCCCAAGGACGGAGACGCGCGTATCAATTTCGGTCTTCTCGCTGATGATCTTACCGATCTCGATGGCGGAACCCGCCCCCTCCGCGACAACGATGATGCTGTAGCGTTTGCCGCGGTCATACATCTCCTGCAGTTCGATGCTGATCTCCTCGAGGTCGTAGGCGACCTCCGGCACGAGTATGAACTCCGCCCCGCCCGCGATGCCGGACATCATGGCAAGCCAGCCCGAATGCCGCCCCATGACCTCGACAAGGATGATGCGGCGATGCGCGGATGCTGTATCACGCAGCTTGTTGATGGCATCCACGATGGTGTTGCACGCCGTATCACAGCCGATGGTATAATCCATGCCCCAGACATCGTTGTCGATTGTTCCCGGGAGCCCCACGATGGGCATCCCCGTCTCGCGGCTCATCATCGAACCGCCCGTGAGCGATCCGTCGCCGCCGATGATGACGAGCCCCTCGATGCCGCGTTTGCGCAGATTTTCAAACGCTGTTTTGCGCCCCTCGGGCGTCATAAATGACTTGCTGCGTGCCGTTCCGAGAAACGTCCCGCCGCGCTGGATGAGATCACTGACGCTGCGCGTCGTGAGCTGCTCAATATCGTCGTGCACCATGCCGCTGTAGCCGTTGTGCACTCCGTAGACCTCGACACCCTCATAGACGGCAGTGCGCACCACAGCACGCGCCGCCGCATTCATCCCCGGGCTGTCGCCGCCTGAGGTGACGACCGCAATGGCCTTTTTCAGCATAAAACATCCCCCGTCCCATATCCAAACTGCCCTGCGTACACAGAGCCGATGATTCCTGCTCCTATTCTACGAAAGGAGGCACAAAAAGTAAAGGCTTTCACAGAAAAAACCTTTCTATGTCAGTCCGAACCGAATTATTTTCAACTCATTATGCCGAAACTGCCTTTAGGTACTTGACTTATAGTTTGCTCCATCGCTTATAATCCCCATAATAAAGGAATTTTTTGCGCGGAAAGGATTGGTTTCATGACAATAAAAGAAGTCAGTAAGAAGTACGGCATCTCAACGGATACGCTGCGATACTATGAACGCATTGGACTTTTTCCGCGCATCAAACGAACGGAAAGCGGCATCCGCAATTTTGATGAAGAGGCGTGCGAATGGATTGCGTTCATCAAGTGCATGCGTGACTGCGGCGTGCAGATCGCACCGCTCACGCAGTATGTGGCTCTGTCTTTTGTCGAGGGAACGGAGCTCGAGCAGCTCAACATTCTAAAAGAGCAGCGCACCCGGCTCCATACCCAGCGGGATGAGCTGGATGCGACGATTGAACGGCTCAATAAAAAGATACAGCATTATGAGGATGTGCTGAACGCACAGCGCTGAGGATAGCTCTCGTGTGTGAAACGCCGGCATTCGCCGGCGGGCACAGATGAAAAATATCGGCAGGAACAATGTTCCTGCCGATATTTTTATTGCTATACCTTAAATTTCCCAACCAGCCCGTCAAGCTTTGCGGAAAGTCCCGATAGATGCTCTGCAGCGGCGGCAAACGCCTGCAGTGAAGCGCTCTGCTGCTCAATGGCTGCCGCCCCCTCCTCGGTGCAGGAGGCAATATGCTGTGCCGCTTCGGCGATGTCGTTCGTTGCCGCCGACGCGCTGTCTGCGCACGCACGCGTCAGCTCGGCAGCGGTGATAAGAGCGCCGCTCCGTGCGGCTGCTTCGATACCGCCGATCTGCTCCTGCATCAGTTTGACCTGCGCGGCAATCCCCGATACGCTCGATGCGAGCGTTCGAATGTCGTCGTTCTGTTTCTGCGTGCTGTCCGCCATATCCGTGACCGCTGCAGCCGCATATTCTACGGCGCTGCTGTTTTCGATGCTTGCCTTCCATAAATTCTCAGCAAGCGCAGAGACCTCCGCAGAGCATTCCTGCGCCTCCTTCACGATGCGGCGCAAATCGGCAACGAAATTGTTAAAGCAGCTGACGATACGTCCAATTTCATCCTCCCGATCCGCGTGGAGCTTCTGCCGCAGATCGCCCTCGCGTCCCGCAACCCTCGCAAAGGAAAGCGTAAGCGCCGCGAGCGGGCGGAGCATCTGCGTGATAATGAGATAAGAAGCTCCGGCAAAGATGATAAGTGCCGCGAGGAGTATACCGAGTCCAATATGCTCCGCCAAGGCGATCTTTTCCCGGTTCACATTGTCATAGGCGCGTACCAGCTCGTTCACCTGTTCTGCATATCCGTTGACCTCAACGGCGACCTTCATCTCCGCTGCCGCGCGCGCTTCGGGTGCTGCGGCATCCGCCGCGGCGAGCACATCGGCGCGGTAGGATGTCCAAATCGACTTGACATGCGCGAGCTCCCTCTGTACATCGGCATCGGCGGCGGGACGGAGGCGCAGCTCCTCATCGCCATGCTCCAGCCCCTCAAGTGTGCGGTCACACTCGCCAATATACCGAAGCATCTCGCCCCGAATCCCCGCCGCCTCCATAACGTCAGCATGAACAAGACGCGATGAGAGCCACGCAAGCCGATAGACGCGCATACGGAGGACGCCCGCGTTATTCACCGAGGGCGAATCCGATTTTAACTGCTCTAATACGAAAAAATTAAGCCCCACGAGTCCTACAATGAGTGCAAATAAGACAACAAGCGTCGCCCGAAGCTTACTTCGTATCATCATATTTTACTTCCCCCAAAATCATTCTGATTCAATGACTTTCTCTATGAACCGCATTATAGCATAAAAAGTATGTATTGTGATGCTATTTTATAATAATTGCGCGCATATCATATAGAAAAACGGTCATAGAAGCGCATATCTTCTATGACCGTCGTATTACATTATAATTTAGAGTGAAACGAGTTCCCGCAAACGTCCGAAATCGATGTAGGTCTCCGTCTCCGGATGCTTCTTCAAATACCCTTGGTGAGAGTCGTCCGCCGGCTGAAAGGAGGTCAGGCGCTCCATTGTCGCGTGCATGACGCGCCGCGCGTCGGCGTTGTGGTTCGGATCGTTGAGCACAAGCGCTTCGCCCGTGTCGGGGCAGCGTCCGCGCCCCGCGAGAAAGGTCATGTGCAGGGAAACGAGCGGTTCATCCTCGGCGCTCTCGTAGAACACGCCGGCACGGTACGCGGCGCCGCGCACATAGCCCTGTCCGTCAATGCTGTACGGGGTGACGACGGCAAAGAGGAGGTCGAGGATCTGCGAGATGTCGATCTTCTTTGGATCGAACGCGATCTCGATGCCCATGCGCCCCCCTGCCGCGCCGGTCGCGACGTCCTCGTGACGCGCATTCTCCGCCGCATTGATATAGCCCGTGCGGACGGAGATGATGCCGCGCCGCCCGGCGAATACTTCCTCCAGCTCGTACATATCCGCGCCGGAAAGACAGATGCGTTTGGTCACGGTGTTCACCTCCTTTTAGTTCGTAAACAGATCGACCTGCCGCGATGCCGCGCGGTGAACGTCAAAGACGCCGAGGAGTTCGGCAACCGCCTGTGTCGGCGAGATCTCCCCGGAGATGACAGCATCCTTGATTTCGGGCATACGGCCGCGCACCACGGCATCCTCGAAGAAGAGATTGTGCAGATGCTCGTCGATCATGCTGTTCATCCAGTCGAGGAGCTGCCCCTCGCGTCGTTTTTTCCAAACGCCGCTCTTTTCGGTGCGCTCGCGGAAGGCACGAATGACCGTCCAGAGTTCGGCGAGTCCCGTCTTTTCGATCGCCGAGGCGAGGTAGGCGTGCGTCTCCCAGCCCGGGGTCGCGGGACGGATGAACTCGATCATGCGCTCATACTGCCCGCGCGCAACACGCGCCTTGAGGAGGTTGTCGCCGTCCGCCTTGTTGATGACGATGGCATCCGCAAGCTCCATGATGCCCTTTTTGATGCCTTGGAGCTCGTCGCCCGCGCCCGTCAGCACGACGAGCAGGAAGAAGTCAACCATGGAGCGCACGGTTGTCTCGGACTGTCCGACGCCGACCGTCTCGATGATGATGACATCGTAGCCCGCTGCCTCGCAAAGCAGCATAGTTTCGCGGCTCTTGCGCGCGACGCCGCCGAGCGTGCCGCCCGCAGGCGAGGGGCGAATGAACGCCTCGGGACGCCGTGAGAGCGTTCCCATGCGCGTCTTGTCGCCGAGGATAGAGCCTTTGGTCACGGAGCTGGTCGGGTCGACCGTGAGGACGGCAACACGATGCCCCGCGT
Organism: Selenomonas sp. FOBRC9; assembly: GCF_000287655.1. Lineage (NCBI taxonomy): Bacteria > Bacillati > Bacillota > Negativicutes > Selenomonadales > Selenomonadaceae > Selenomonas > Selenomonas sp. FOBRC9. Next base: position 13,453 of record NZ_ALJR01000032.1, on the reverse strand, counting down.
CGCAGAGCATGTTGCCGAATGCCTCGATCATGGTCGATTTGCCCGCGCCCGGCACACCGGTGAAGCCGACGCGCAGTGCCTTTCCTGTGCGCGGCAGAAGCCGCTGGAGCACGCGCTGAGCGAGCTTAAAATGCTTGCTGCTGTTGCTTTCGATGAGGGTGATGGCGCGCGAGAGCGTCATGCGGTCGCCCTTTTCGACGCCTGCAACATAGTCGTCCTCGGTCATGACGAGACGACGGCGCGGGCGCGCCTCTCCGCTCATAAGCTTCGGGTTGATATTGCCAACCGTGAGATCCTTGATGCCCTCGATGCCGCCCATGACCGTAGTCGTGAACTTCTCATCGGCGCCCTCGGGTACCCAGTCGGGGCGTTCAGTGGTATAGCTATGATGTTCGTCGCTCATAATTCCTCCTTTCCTTGGGCGGGACGCGATCTTTCGCCCCGCCTTCATATCTCTATACGAGATATATGGATGTGCTTCTCATGATTCTTTTGGTATGATTCCCCTTCGCACTTGTGCCGCCGTCGCTTGATCCGGGGCGGAAGCTTTGATGCATCGCGCGAAATGAGGAAAACGCGAGGAAGGCGTAGTCAAAAGCCTACGTCGACGAAGCGTTTGACGAAATGACAAAGTGAGGCGCAAAGATCCCGCCCCGGTCGAATGCGAAAAAGGCTATTGCACGATACAACTTCGTGCAACAGCCCCCTTCCGCTGCGGTCAGCCCGCAGCTTCTTCCTTCGCCCGATCGATGAGGAGCGTCAGAAGTTTAATCCCTGCTTCCGGAATATTCGTGCCCGGCGCGAAGATCGCGACGGCGCCGTGTTCGTAAAGGTTGTCATAATCCTGCACCGGAATAACGCCGCCGATGCAGACCATGATATCGTCGCGTCCAAGTTTGTGGAGTTCGTCAACCAGCTGCGGCAGGAGTGTGTTGTGTCCTGCAGCGAGCGAGCTGAACCCGACCATGTGAACGTCGTTGTCGACCGCGTCCTGTGCAGTCTCCTCCGGCGTCTGGAAGAGCGGCCCCACGTCGACGTCCCAGCCCATGTCGGCGAAGGACGAGGCGATGACCTTCTGTCCGCGGTCGTGTCCGTCCTGTCCCATCTTCGCGACGAAGATACGCGGACGGCGACCGGTGAGCTCTTCGAACTCGTCCGCCATCTCGCGGGCGCGCTCGAGCTCGCTCTTGTCGGTGAACTCGGAGGAATAGACACCCGAGATGGTGTGAATGACCGCCTGGAATCGCCCGGAGACCTTCTCGACAGCATCGGAGATCTCACCGAGCGATGCGCGGACGCGTGCCGCGTCGACAGCCGCTTCAAGCAGGTTGCCGTTGTCGCGGGATTCCGCCGCCTTTGTGATACCCTCGAGAGTGCGGCGTACATCGTCCTCGTTGCGCTCGCGGCGCAGTTTTTCGAGACGCTCGATCTGTGCCTGACGCACCGCCGTGTTGTCGATCGCGAGGATCTGCAGCGGGTCTTCCTTCTCGAGACGGTACTTGTTCACGCCGACGATGCTCTCGATACCGGAGTCGATCTGCGCCTGGCGGCGTGCGGATGCCTCTTCGATACGCATCTTCGGCAGCCCTGTCGAGATCGCCTTTGCCATGCCGCCGAGTGCTTCGACTTCCTGGATATGCGCCCATGCACGGCGGATGATCTCGTTTGTAAGAGCCTCAACGTAGTAGGAACCGCCCCACGGGTCGATGATCTTGCAGACGCTCGTCTCGTCCTGGATGTAGAGCTGCGTGTTGCGTGCAATACGCGCGGAGAAGTCTGTCGGCAGCGCGATCGCCTCGTCGAGTGCGTTCGTGTGCAGTGACTGGGTATGTCCGAGCGCCGCGCCCATCGCCTCCATTGCCGTGCGGGCGATGTTGTTGAACGGATCCTGCGCCGTGAGCGACCAGCCGGATGTCTGACTGTGCGTACGCAGCGCCATGGACTTGTCGTTCTTGGCGTCGAAGGACTTGACAATCTTCGCCCAGAGCACGCGCGCCGCGCGCATCTTTGCAATCTCCATGAAGTAGTTCTTGCCGATCGCCCAGAAGAACGAGAGACGTTTTGCAAAGTCGTCGACGGCAAGCCCTGCCTTGATGCCCGTACGGATGTACTCGAGACCGTCGGCGAGCGTGTAGCCGAGCTCGATGTCCGCAGGCGCGCCCGCCTCCTGCATATGGTAGCCGGAGATGGAGATGCTGTTGAACTTCGGCATGTACTTTGTCGTGTACTCGAAGATGTCGCCGATGATGCGCATCGACATATCGGGCGGGTAGATGTAGGTGTTACGCACCATGAACTCTTTCAGAATGTCGTTCTGAATCGTTCCCGCCATGATCTTCTTGTCAACGCCCTGCTCTTCACCGGAGACGATAAAGAATGCGAGAACGGGCAGAACCGCGCCGTTCATCGTCATGGAGACGGACATCTGATCGAGCGGGATGCCAGAGAACAGGATGTTCATATCCAGCATGGAGCAGACCGAAACGCCCGCCTTGCCGACGTCACCGACAACGCGCGGGTTGTCCGCGTCATAGCCGCGGTGGGTCGGGAGGTCAAACGCGATGGAAAGACCTTTCTGACCTGCGGCGAGGTTGCGGCGATAGAATGCATTGGATTCCTCCGCCGTGGAGAAACCTGCGTACTGACGCACCGTCCACGGACGGAACACATACATCGTGGAGTAAGGTCCGCGCAGGCACGGCGGAATGCCGCTCGCGAAGTCGAGGTGACTCATATGCGCGTATTCATCGTGATCGTAATACGGTTTTACAGGCACGCGCTCCATCGTCTTGTGCGTGAGCGCGTCGAAGCTGCGTCCGGTCGATCCCTCAAAGAGGGCGCGCCACTCCTTGGAATCTGCGGAGGGGCTTTCGCCGAGGCTCATGCCTGTAAAATCGGGATTCGTAAATCCGGCCATTAGGCAATCATCCCTTTCTTCTTCTGGAGGCGCTCAAGCGTCTCATAGCAGTTTGCCTTCACGGAGATGTACTCGTCGATGCCCGCGTTGTTGTAGGTCTCGAGGAGATCCTTCGGCGCAGCGCCCGCAAGGAACACGCGCGCGTTCGGGAGTACTTCGTGGAGCTTCGGTGCGAGTGCGGGAACGATCTCGGGATAGGTCGCATCCGTCGAGCAGATGACGACCGCGTCCGCGCCGCTCTTGCCTGCAGCTTCCGCCGCCTCTTCGACCGTCTTAAAGCCGTCGTTGCCGAGCACTTCGAATGCGCCGACCTGCAGGAAGCCCGTGGTGAAGTCCGCGCGCGCCTTGTGCTGCGGGATGGGCCCCATGTTCGCGAGGAAGATCTTGACGTTGTCGTTCTTCTCCGCCTTGTAGTCCTCAGTGCGGCGGCGCAGCGCCTCGAAGCGCTCGCTCCAGCGGTGCGGCGCGATAGCGTCGACCTCTTCGGACGCCGGTTTGCCCTCGATGACCGCAGCCATGAGTTCCGCGATGGTCGCGCCGGCAAATGCCGCCTCGACGCCGTTCTCGACGGTAGGCGCGCTCCTGAGCGCTGTCAGCGCGTCTTTGCAGTGCTTCACATCAATGTCGGCGAGATATGCGTCGATATCGGCGGCACGCTGCTGTTTCAGCGCCACCGTATCCTCTTCGCGGCGGTCGAGCAGGGTCTCCGTCATGTTCGGATACATGTTGTTGCCGACGATGCGATCCTTGCGCACATCCGCCTTCTTGAAGCGGTCGGCAAGGATCTTCGCGATCTCTTCCTGCACATAGCCGCTCTTTAAGGCCTCGACGATCCCGCCTTTGCCCTCGATGGTCTGGAACTCCGCCCAGATGCGTTCTTTCATCTGCCGCGTCAGCGACTCGACCGCCCACGATCCGCCTGCGGGATCGATCGGCTGGAGCATCCCGAACTCCTCTTGGAGCATGATCTGGATGTTGCGCGCAATGCGCCGGGAGAATTCGTCGCCCTTACGGATCGGTTCGTCAAACGGTGCGCTCTCGAAGGAATCGATGCCGCCGACAACGCCCGAAAAGATCTCCGTCGTATTGCGGAGCATGTTGACGTACGGGTCGTAAACGGTCTTGAAGAAGAGCGCGGGGCGCGCGTGAATGCGCATCTTCTGCGATTCCGCGTTCCCGCCGAACGCCTTGACGATCTGCGCCCAAATCGGACGCACCGCGCGCAGTTTCGCAATCTGGAGGAAGAAGTTCGCGCCCATGGAGAACCCGAACATGATCTGCGACGCCGCGTCGTCAACCGTGAGCCCGCGCTCACAGAGCGCACGCAGATACGCCGTCGCCGTTGCGAGCGAGGAGGCAATCTCCTGCACGTCGTTCGCACCGCCGTTGCTGTAAACATCGCTGCGTACAAATACGGTTTTGACATGCGGCGCGTTCTTCACCGCCCATTTTGCCGCCGCCGCCATTGCATCATACTGTGCGCTGAGCGACGCGCCGATCTTGCCGCGTGCGGCGAGCTCGCCGATGGGGTCGGCGCCGATGACGCCGCGCACGCCCGACATATCCTCCCCTGCCGCACGGCGTGCCGCCGCGACGAGCGAGAGAATCGGCAGAGCCGCTGCGCCCGCGTAGACATAGAGCGGGAATTTGCCGAGATCGAGTCCCTCGAGCAGCGTGTGCATATCGTCGACTGTCGTCACACTCGTGCCGAGGTCACCGACATGTTCCGCCTCGCGCGCGTCGACGCCTTTGCGTGACGCACTGTCGAGGACGATGTGGTAGATGGTCGAGCCCTTGTCATTCTCATGGCGGAGCAGCTCGTTGTTCTCCTTGGGCAGGGTCTCGTCGCACGCCTGGGCAATGCCCCAGGGCTTTCCGATGTAGCCCGCCGCATCCACACCGCGCAGGAAGTCGCCCATCCCCGGCATAACGCTCTTGGGCAGGATTTCCTCCGTGTGCTTCTTCGTGTACATAGGCTCGAATGTGATGCCCTCGTAGGTTTTCGTGAACATCACCTTTTCGAACGGAGCTCCCTTGAGCAGAGCTTCGCACGCAGCTTTCCACTCCTCGTCGGTCGGCGGAGTGAATTCATCGAGCGGAACGTCGGGGAAATCCTCGACCTCAGCCGATTTCTTCAGAAGCTGCTGAAGTTCTTCGTCGCTTGAGCGCTCTTTTTCTTCCGGCATAGTACGTCCTCCTTTGTATGATAAGGGAAGCTGATGAACTCAAACTTCTCTTAAAAAACTGCGGTGAGGCAGTTTTTTTATAAAAAAAACACCCCGAGCTTCCACCCTCGGAGTGACCTCCATAACGGAGATAAATGAGAACTGAAAAGATGAGCAATGTTTCCCCAAGGGGTGTATACCGCCCCTTCATCCCGGGGAAATCGCTATGCACGGAAGCTCATCTTCCCATGCACACCGATCTCCTCGGGACATGCTCACGCACCGTATGGCAAGCGAAAAGCCCGCCCCACACGTTGTGCAGGACGGGCTTCCGATATCGTCACTCAGTTCTCATCTAATCCGATCTCTTGGCTGCGCCGGATTTTCGTTTTGAAGCGAACGATTCGTAATCCCCATCCCCATCACTCGTAGGTCAAACGGTGATTGTCAATCAGGCAGTTCTCCTGGCTTCAGTTCATCGCTCGCCTGCGCCTTCCCAAGGATGTTATCCCCAGTGACTGTAGATGTGTCCCATCTACCTTGCAGGTTCACTCGCTGTTACAGTGGCGTGACCGCTCCGGCTTATACCGGATTCCCTATTAAGTTCGGTTGATGTCCGCATATATGCGACGCATCTCCCTACACCTGATCCAATCCATATGAAGTTTTTATCGTACGATAGTATAGTAGCACTGATGAACGCTCTTGTCAATAAAAAATCGCGCGATTTTTGTGTCGCGCGAAAATTTTATTATTCGAGTACGTAGACCTCGACGTTGCGCCGTCCAAATTGGATTGCTTCGTCGTAGCTCTCCATGCAGAGATCAATTTTTTGTCCGACGATGGCGCCGCCCGTATCCGCGGCGATCGCCTCGCCGTAGCCCGGGATGTAGAGGCGCGATCCGAGCGGGATCACGTTCGGATCGACCGCGACGACACCGCGCCGCGCCGGGATGCCGCTGGCCGTGATGCCGCTGCCGCCGCCGTCGCTCGGCAGGTATGCCGAGGCATGCATGGTATATGCCGCACGGTAGCGCGGGATGCCGCGGCTGACACGCTCTGCCTCGCGTTCACGTGCGCGGCGGGCTTCGGCTGCCTCCGGCTTTTCCGTCAGCATAATCGCAAGATGTTCCGTGACAGGGGCATCCACACCCGGTGCCGCGTCGATCTCGTTCATATTATAGCCGTACTCCGCCATGACGTCGCCGACCGTGCGGCTGCTCGTCATGACCTCCTGCGTATCACCCCAAAACGAAATTGTCACAGGCACCGCACGGCGCACTTCGATTTCGGTGCGGCGCCGGTCCTCGCTTCGAAACACCTCGTAGGTGTCCTTCTCACCGAGTTTTACGCCGAGTTTGGCAAAAATATCCTTGGGTTTCGTCTGTACCGTCATATCGGTGAGGGTCTGCCCGTCAACATGCACGCTGACGCGGTGCATGTTCTTCGGAAAGCCGTTCATCGTGAATCCACTCGAGAGCAGCATCATGCCGCCGAGCATGGCACAGAGCATCGTGTTTTTCTTAGTTTGAATGAAATTCCCTACTGATTTCAAACGCATAGAATGCCCCCTTTGTTTGAAAGCATTTTCCCACTTTAAGCTGAATTTTTCATGAAGAATGGGACGTGGATACGAATTGATAGCGTTTTTCTGTTCTTGCTCTCCACAACCTAGGATTTTCTTCCCAATACAAAAGCCCCGCACCACCGTTTTTGCAGCGACGCAGGACTTATAAATCAGACAAAACAATATTTAGTTGTTCAGTTTCGGATAAAGCCGCAGGGCGTTTTCCGTCGTGTAACGCGCGACCTCCTCGATACTCTCGCCGCGCACTTCTGCGATCTTTGCCGCCACATGAACGACGTAGGCGGGCTCGTTGCGCTTGCCGCGCAGTGGAACGGGTGCGAGGTAAGGGCTGTCCGTCTCGATGAGGAGGCGGTCGCGCGGTGCTTCGCGCACGATGTCGGGCAGCTTTGCCGCGTTCTTATAGGTGAGCGGGCCGTCAATGCCGATGTAAAAGCCCATCTTCCAGAGTTCCCGCGCCATCTCGAGACTGCCGGAGTAACAGTGCAGGACGCCCGTCAGTCCCTGCCCTTCCTCCTGTAAAATGCGCAGCGTATCGCCGTGTGCCTCTCGGTCATGGATGCAGACGGGGAGCTGTGCCTCACGCGCGAGATGCAGCTGCGCGGCGAAGAGTTCGCGCTGGGTAAGGCGACGGTCGGCATCCTTTTCCCAATAGTAATCGAGACCAATCTCGCCGATGGCGACGACCTTCGGATGCCGCGCCCACGCGAGGAGACGGTCGCGCATCTCATCCGTCAGCGGAGCGGCGTTCTCGGGGTGAATGCCGACAGCGGCGTAGAGTGCGGGATGTGTCTCGGCATCCGCCACGACCTGCGCGGACGCTTCCATGGAGTCCCCCATGCTGACGATGCGCGTCACGCCCGCCGCCGCCGCGCGGACGATTGTCTCCGACAGATCGTCCGCGAACTTCCCATCATAGAGATGCGCATGCGTGTCGATGAATGCGGCGCTCATATGATTTCGATCCGCGGGAAGAGCTGCTCTGCTGTGCCGACCGTGTGACCGTCCGCGACGCGCCCCCAATGCGCGATGTCCGCGAGCTGCACCGCGTCAAAATCATCCGCAAAACCGAGCTGCGCATGGATGCGCCGCGCGGTCACGGGCATGAACGGCGCAATGAGGATGCTCGTGATGTGGAGCGCTTCGACGAGATGATAGAGTACGGAGTCGAGTTGCCCCGCCTTCGCTTCGTCTTTCGCGAGTGTCCACGGCGCAGTCTCGTCGATGTATTTGTTCGTACGTGCGATAAACGCCCACACGGTGCGAATCGCCGGGGACAGCTCCATCGCTTCCATCTGCGCGGTATAGGTTTTGACTGTCTCCGCCGCCATTTCCTCCAGCGAAGCGTCGAACGCCGTCTCTCCCGTGCCTTTCGCAATCACGCCGCCGCGGTATTTCTTCGCCATGGAGAGTGTGCGGTGGAGCAAATTGCCCAGGTCGTTCGCCAGATCGGAGTTGATACGGTTGATGAGCGCGTCGCGCGAAATATTGCCGTCCTGCCCGAGCGTGATTTCACGCAGAAGGAAGTACCGGATCGCATCCGCGCCGAACTCCTCGATAAGCGCGATCGGGTCGACGACGTTGCCAACGGATTTCGACATCTTCGCGCCGTCGACGATGAGCCAGCCGTGCCCGTAGACCTTTTTCGGCAGCGCGAGACCGAGCGCCATGAGCATACATCCCCAGATGATCGTATGGAATCGTACGATCTCCTTGCCGACGAGATGCACGTCGCACGGCCAGTATTTCCGGAATGTTTCTTTATCGTGCATATAGCCGATCGGTGTCAGATAGTTCGTGAGCGCGTCAAACCACACATAGACAACGTGCTTCGGATCAAACGGCACGGGAATCCCCCAGTCGAACGACGTGCGCGAGACGCACAGATCCTCGAGTCCCTGCTCGATGAAGCTGATCATCTCGTTGCGCCGCGAGACGGGTTGGATAAAATCGGGGTGCTCCTTGATATACGCAAGCACGCGATCCGCGTACTTGCTCATGCGGAAGAAGTACGCCTCCTCGGAGACTTCCTGCACGGGGCGATGACAGTCGGGGCAGTTGCCGTTCTCGTCGAGCTGCAGCTCCGTCCAGTAGCTCTCGCATGGCGTGCAGTAGAGCCCCTTGTACTCCCCCTTGTAAATATCTCCCTGATCGTATATCTGTTGGAAAATATTCTGCACAAGCTCATGATGGCGCTCCTCCGACGTGCGGATGAAATCGTCGTAAGAGATGCCGAGCAGTTGCCACAGTTCTTGAAAGCCTGCGACGATGCGGTCGACATACGCCTCCGGCGTGACGCCCTCCTTCTCCGCCGCCTGCTGAATCTTTTGCCCGTGCTCATCCGAACCGGTCAAAAAAAATACGTCGTATCCCGCCAGCCGCTTGAACCGCGCGATCGTATCGGCAACGGTCGTGCAGTATGCGTGCCCGATGTGGAGCTTTGCGCTCGGGTAGTAAATGGGGGTGGTGATATAAAACGGCGTCTTTTCACTCATTGTAATTCCTCGTTTCGCTCTGTTTTCTTTATAATAGTACCACAGCAGACATTGTCCCGCAAGTGAGCCCCGACCGCCATGTTCATATCTGTTTTGCACCCGCCCCCGTCAGGTTTTCCACCGTCACACTGCTGAGAGTCTCCTCTATGAGTGCGTCCATGTTCTCCGCCGATGCCGGATAATAGGCGGTCACCATCCACATGACGGGCTCCCGCATCACGACAAGGGCAATCTCGCGCACATCGCCGTCCTTCGTCCGGACGGTGCTGTCAAATTCCCGTGCAAAATTGCCAAGATCCGTGCGGTTCTTCGTCTCCATGCTAAACCCGCCGCCGACACCCTCCCGTTTCTGACGCGCCGCGTCGGCAAGCATCATGGCGAACCCGTACGCTGATTGGACGATAGATTCCTCGTTTCCGCGTATATGCGCCGCGTAGAAATTCTCATCCATATGCATACAGGCGACGCAGAAAACGAGAGGAGCATCTTGATTGAACGATATATAAACGTCGAGTTTTTCCCCATTCCCCCGCGCAGCGAACTCCTTTGAGGAGAGATCGAGCCGGTAAGGCTTCGTGAGCGCAATCTTCGGCACGAATCGCAGCACGTGCCGCTCCGATACGATGCGCAGAGACGTCCCTGCAGGTTCGACGGGAAGTTGCTCGCCGGCGCCGACCGGCGCTGAGGAGGCGCCATGTCCCTCCCCTGCCGCCGCAGGGGACGGCACATCCCTTTCCGTCGCCTGTGCCGCAACGTAAGCGTCAAGATGAGGGACGTTTTCCAGCCACGGCGGGCGCGCCGCGTTCGCCGTGGGAGGCGCGCACACAAGATAAAACGCCGCCGCGGCGGATAAAATATGTCGTATGTCGTACATTGTCTTCCCCTTCGTTAGAGTTTGCCGTCCGAGGCGTCTCCAACACGCACCGTCGTAAATATATCGCGCACGCGCGCAAGATCCTCCGCCGATGTGCCGACGGGGCAGGACGCCTCGACAACCCACAGGACAGGATCTTGTGCGATAAAGAAAATATAGTTATGATCGTCGACTTTCTTTTTATGATCCGTCACATCATATTCAAAGAGGAGCGCCCCGTCGCCGACCTGTGCCTGGCCGACCGGGACTGGGCTGAACGCGCGCAGCGTCGCCCCCGATTTTGGATCGTCCTCTATGGAGCGCATACGGAAGACGTAGTACGCTCGGATGAAGCGCATCTCATTGCCGCGTACATGCTGCGCATAGAATTTCTCACCAAATGAGATATGGAACACGCCGAACTCGACGCTTCCGGGGATCTCCGTCGTATAGCCGATCGTTTTCGGCATATCTTTCCCGTCGGATATCGTGTGTTTCCGAAGCGGCGGAAAAGGAATCGCTGACCGCAGACTAAGAACGCGGTGATCCACCGCCACATGGAAATACTTCTCGGCATTCTTGTCCGCGGCGGGAGCCGCGCTCGCTTCTTCGATACCGGGCGCGACCGCCTCTGCAGCGGAACCATTGGCGAATGCCGCCGTCGGCGTAAATACGAGTGCGACAAAGAGCGCAACAATTCGTAATGCCCCTGTGTTCATCATCAACCATCCTCCTCTTTCTCTCCAAACGAACCAACCGCACCGATCTGATCCGTCGTATGCGTCCCTATTTTTTTCTCTAAGAGCGTCTTGTAAACGTCACGCCGCGCAATGCCTAGCTCCTGCGCCGTGCGGCGCATCGCTTCCTTCTTGTCCATGCCCGCCGCCACATGCGCCGCATAGCGCGCCTCGAGATCGGGTGCATCCACGCCGCCCTCCTTCGGTGCCTGCTCCTCCGCGCCCGCGACGACGATGACGAATTCCCCGCGCGGTTCGTTTTCCTTATAATATAGCTCAAGTTCTCCAAGCGTCATGCGGAGGAACTCTTCAAACTTCTTTGTGAGTTCGCGCGCGGCACATGCTCGGCGCTCCGCGCCGAGCTCTGCTGCGAGCAGCGCGAGTGTCTCGCGCAGACGGTGCGGCGCCTCGTAAAAGACGAGCGTCTCCGGATAGGTGCGTACACGCGCGAGGAGTTCCTTGCGATGCTTCGCCCTGCGCGGGAGGAATCCGACAAAAGTAAAGCCCTCGAGCGGAAGCCCCGCGCAGATGAGTGCCGAGAGCGCGGCGTTCGCCCCCGGCAGCGGCGTCACCGCGATCCCCTCCACGATGGCACGCCGCGCGAGATCGGCACCGGGGTCGGCGATGCCGGGCAGTCCCGCATCGCTGACGCAGACGATCGTTTTGCCCGCCTTCAGCTCCTCGATGAGGAGCGTCCCTTTTTCCGCCTTGTTGTGCTCGTGATAGCTCGTCACCCTCACATGAATATCGTAGTGTGCGAGCAGCGTGCGCGTGCGGCGTGTGTCCTCCGCCGCGACGAGATCTGCCGCGCGCAGCGTCTCCACCGCACGGTACGTCATATCGCCGAGGTTGCCGATGGGCGTCGCGCAGAGGTAGAGCGTTCCCGTTCCTGCCACATAGATCCCTCGATTCTCTATAGTCTCCTCTGTGTTATAGCGGACGCGCCGCCCCTTGTCAAGCGAAAACTACGGCTCCCGTTCCCGATGGTGAGGTGTGGACGGCAAACAAGAAGCAGCCGCCCGCGAAAGCGATCGGCTGCAAAAAAGGTTTCGAAAAGGTTTTACTTGAACCTGAGTTCTGCGTTCGACATTCTGAGATACTGCCCGTCCTTGACCGTGATCTCTTTCTCTTCCTTGATGGTCTCATAGTCGATCGTGTCTTTCTCTGCACGCGTGCTCGAGGAGGTGATCTCAACATAGCTGTCGGTACCCGTCTTTTTGACTTTGTAGGTGCCCGCGGGCAGATCCTTGCCCACGCGGTACATGCCCGCCGGCAGGACGCCGTACACAGCCTGAGCCGCTCGCGGAACCTCATGCCGACACGCGGTACATGCCCACCGGCAGGACGCCGTCTTTGGGCTCTACCTTCGGCGCGGCGGCAAGCGTATAGACGGTCGCGTTGAGCACCTCGATATATTGACCGTCCGCAACGGTGATGATGCTCCGCGTGGTAAACATATCGCTCGCCACGGAACTGTCGAACGAGCTGCTGTCATCCTTCGCCACATCGATAAAGCTGTTGCCCTTGCCGTTCGAGACGACGATGTATTCGCCCGCTTTGAACTCCCCGCCGACCTTGTACTTTCCGTCGTTGTAGGTTCTCTTGTCATTCGAATCCTCTTGGAACGCCGCGGCTGTTGACCCGCCGGAGGATGCGCTGTCGCCGCCGCAGCCCCCGAGAATACCGGTACTCGCGATAAGCACAGCACCAAAAAGCACCGCAAGGAATTTTTTCTGAAACAATGTCGTCATAGATATTGCCTCCTTCAAATAGAAATTAAGGAAACACTGATAAATTCTTATGTTGCGCAACTCTGCCTCGAAAGATTACAATAGAGAAAGACAATAAACGATGAGGGAGAGACAAAAATGGTGCAGCAAACATTTACAGACATGGAATACGCAAACCGTAACAGAACAACAAAGCGTGAAGCCTTCCTGGATGCCATGGAATCCATCATCCCTTGGAAAGAATGGATGGAACTCATTGCGCCGTTCTACGTCCAGAAAGAGCGTGGCAGGAAGTTAATCCCGCTCGAAACGATGCTGCGCATGTATCTCATGCAGAACTGGTTCGGTCTCTCGGACGAGGGAATCGAGGATGCAATCTATGACAGCTATGCCATGAAGCGCTTCCTGAAGATCGACTTCTCCATCGAACGGACACCGGATGCTACGACACTCCTGCACTTTCGACACCTGCTGGAAAAGCATGACATCACCCGCAAGATGTTCGATGACGTGAAAGAGCGGCTGGACGCCGCAGGACTCATCATGCACGGCGGTACAATCGTTGACGCCACCATCATCCATGCACCAAGCTCGACCAAGAACGCCACGAAGACCCGCGCCCCTGAAATGCACTCCGTCAGGAAAGGGAATCAATGGTTCTTCGGCATGAAGATTCATTCCGGTACGGATGCGGCAACAGGCTACGTTCATACAATCACAGGGACAGCAGCCAACGGGCATGACATCGTGCAGGCGCACGCATTGATCCGAGCGGATGAGCACAGCGTCTATGGGGACTCTGGGTATCTCGGCGTGGAAAAGCGCGCAGAAATCCTTGAAGATCCTCATCTATCGAGCGTGGATTACCGTATTGCGAAAAGACCTTCACAGAACCGCACAACAAAGGCGTATGCAGGAGTCAACTGGGACAAGAAGATCGAACACGAGAAAGCTTCCATCCGCTGCAAGGT
>NZ_ALJR01000031.1:0-4673 GCF_000287655.1 Selenomonas sp. FOBRC9 | reverse complement strand
CCGCCGATGCCCGCGGGGATGTAGACGATGAGCGGATGATCGGCATCGACGGGGATATTCATTTCCTCGAGCTGTTTCTGCAGACGTGCCCCTGCGACTGTATATCCCATGAAGAGGTCGCGCGATCGCTCGTCGTCCACGAAATAGCTCATGGAATCGGCTTCCGATGTGCGGCGTCCCTCGAGCACAGCGCGGGCGAAGTCGTCGTCGTACTCGATGACCTCGACGCCCTTCGCGCGCAGGAGGTCTTTCTTCCACTGCTTCGCATCGGCGGACATGTGCACACGGACACGGAAGCCGAGGGCGGCGCTCACGATGCCGATCGAGAGCGCGAGGTTGCCCGTCGAGCCGACCTGCACCATGTATTTTGAAAAGAACTCCTTCATCTCGGCGAATTTGCCGTAGTCGTCGTCCGGGGTGATCAGTCCTGCATCAATCGCGAGCGTTTCTGCATGCTTGAGCACCTCGTAAATGCCGCCGCGCGCCTTGATCGATCCCGCGACGGCGAGGTGGCTGTCCATCTTGAGGTAAAGTTTGCCGGGGATCTTGGCGCCGTATGTCTCCGCAAGTTTCTTCTGCAAATGCGGCAGGAGGCGCAGCGGCGACTCGATGATGCCGTTCGTTTCCGCCGTCTCGGGGAACGCGCGGCGAAAGAACGCGGCGAATCGCTTGAGCCGGGCGGCGGCGTCCGCGATGTCCGCGTCCGAGACGACAAGCTCCGAGACGCCCTTCGTCACGTCGTACGGGACGAGACGCGGATTGATCCAGACGGCTTCCTCCTGCCGCGCAATGGGGCGGATCGACGGGGCGCGCGCGAGATATTCTTCACAGTTCATCACATGTACCTCCAAGATCTATATTCCGCTGCGGACGGCGGTAAAATATACCGTTCTGATACGGCGATTATAGCATATTTTTCACGCGCGGGCGAATGAATCTCTGCGCAATATGGCGGGGACATTTGATTTATGATATGATGCGGATATCAGAAACTATAAGGAAGGCGATGCACATGGATTTGACGTTAATGGATTTCGCACCCAACGAGTGCAAAATCCTTTCCCCCAACTCGAAAACACCGCTGGTTACGTTCGGTGCAATGTCGTATCTCGTGGGCGGAACGCTTGACGCCGCGAGCATGGACTGCCACATCCTCATCGGGCGCTATACGGCGCTTGCGCATCGCCTGAAATTTTCCATTGCGGGCAACCACGATTATCGATGCCTGACGATGTTCCCGGAGCATATGCTCACGGGCGATGATGCAGCGGAACTTACGAATATCAATCCCGGCTCCGCGGCGGTTAATCGCAATCAGTTGATCATCGGCAGCGACGTATGGGTCGGCTCGGACGCGCTGCTCCTCGGCGGCGTGCGCATCGGGAGCGGCGCTGTCGTCGGAGCGGGGGCGGTTGTGACGAAGGACGTCCCGCCCTATGCAATCGTCGGCGGTAATCCGGCGCGCATCATAAAATACCGGTTCGACACGGAAACAATCGCGCGTCTCCTGCGCATCCGGTGGTGGCATTGGCCGCACGAAAAGGTAAAGGAATACATTCCTCTCTTCAATCACGATATGAAGGGGTTCCTCGATCGCTTTGATCCGGGCGTACAGCAAAAAACACCGCCCGACGAGACCGTCGCGGGGATGCTTGCCAAAGGGAAAGAGGGGATTCTGCGCTATTATTTTATCCCGGATTTCGATGCGCCCGAGCAGCACGCCGTTTGGCCGCGTCTCATCGGAACGTATCTCGCCGCATATACCACGTCGGATCCCGTCCTCCTCATGATTGCCGTGCCGGAGGGGGACGGGCATCCCCAATTTTTTGCGGCGGTGCAGGCGCGTCTTGATGAGCTCGGCGATGCGGCGCCGCATCTTTATATGCATACGACCGGGGGCGGATCGCAGTTCTCCTCCGCCGTGCTGGAGGCCGCAGACATCTATATCACGACGCGCGAGGGCAGCTGCTCCGCTGCCGTCGATGCGGCGGCAAATGCCGGGCTTGTCGTGCGCTACGGACTCGATCCGCGTGAACTGCTCTTCCCGCAGGTGTAGATACCGCGAGGGCATCAGATTGCATTATAAAATTGATACGCTGCAAAGGAAAAGGGCTGCCGCACAAGCTTGTGCAGCAGCCCTAGAACTTTTCTATATATTACGCCTGAACAAGGGAGACGCGAATCTGCGAGAGATCGTTTTTCTCGATGAGATCCGCCATGCCGACGGCGTAGTCCGCGTAGCTGATGACGCTCTCGCCCGCGCTGCTCAGCGTCAGCTCCTCGCCGCCCAGTTTATATTTCCCCGTACGCGCGCCGTCCTCTGCGAAGTCCGCCGCGGGGCTGACGAAGACCCAGTGCGCGTCCTTGCGGGAACGCAGCGCCGCGAGTTCCTCGGTCTGCGCCTTTGCGAGCGGATAAAACTCTGCCGGGAAGTCGGGCGTATCGAGGAGCTGCGTCTTGTGCGCCGCATCGACATAGAGTGAGCCCGCTCCGCCGACGATGTAGAGCCGCGTATTCGTCCCCGCGACGCGATCGGCGAGATGCTGACTCGTCTTTGTGTGCAGCGGCAAAACGTCGGGCTCGTACGCGCCAAATTCGTCCACCACGGCGTCAAATCCCGAGAGATCTTCCTTCGTCAGCGCCAAAATATCCTTCTGCACAAAGTTCTTCACCGCGCTCCGGTTCGCGCTGCGCGCAAATCCCGTGACCTCATGCCCGCGCGAGAGCAGCTCTTTGATGATCAGCTGCGATGCCTTGCCGTTCGATGCAACAACTGCAATTTTCATATGATGTACCCCCATCTCAAAACGTATATGATTTTTGAAATCATCTTGATTACAAAATGGAGTATAGCACACACGATATAGAACGTCAATAGATACAATAAAAACAATTTCCATGTGCACAAAAGAATACAGAAATGCAATTTGACAAAATACGCCCCTTTCTATTAAGATAAATGCTATTGTATGAGAAAGGGTGACTCGATGGACATGCTGAATGCCGCCGTGGATGCGGTCAACAACTTTCTATGGACGTATATCATCATCGTTGTGCTCGTAGGATCGGGGCTGTGGTTCACACTCTCGACGGGCGTGGTGCAGCTGCGCGCGCTGCCGGAGATGGTGCGCCTGCTCGCGGGCGATCTGGGGCGCCGACCGAGCGGACGCAAGGCGATCTCATCGTTTCAGGCGTTTTGCGTCAGCACCGCCTCGCGCGTCGGCGTCGGCAACATCGCGGGCGTAGCGATCGCGATCGTGACGGGCGGACCCGGCGCTGTCTTTTGGATGTGGGTCATCGCCTTCATTGGGACGGCGACGGGATTCGTCGAGAGCACACTCGCGCAGATTTATAAAATCCCACGCGGGCATGGGCTCTTTCACGGGGGGCCGGCATATTACATTCAAAATGCGCTCGGACAGCCGGCTGTTGCAAAGCTCTTTGCCGTACTCATCTCCGTGACGTTCGGTCTCATCTATGTTTCCGTGCAGGCGAATACGATCGCGCTCTCGATGGAGAAGGCGTTCGGTATCGACACATGGGTCATGGGCGGCATTCTTGCGGCGCTCTCAGCAGCGTTCATCTTCGGCGGGATTCACCGCATCGCGAGCTTTACGACGCTGCTTGTGCCGTTTATGGCGGGGCTTTACCTCCTCATCGCACTCGTGATCGTCGTCATGCATATTGATGCCGTGCCGGGCATGTTCGCGCTCATCCTGCACGACGCGTTCAGCCCGCAGGCGGCGGTCGGCGGCGGCATCGGCACGGTCATCCTGACGGGCATCCGCCGCGGACTCTTCTCCAACGAGGCGGGCGAGGGCTCGATCCCGAACGCGGCGGCGACGGCGAACGTCACGCATCCCGTCAAGCAGGGGCTCGTGCAGGCATTCGGCGTCTATGTGGACACATGGCTCGTATGCTCGGCGACCGCATTCATCGTCCTGCTCACAGGGCAGTACCGCATCGGCGACGACAGCGTGACGGGCATCGCGCTCGCGCAGGACTCGCTCGCCAGCGTCTTTGGCGGCGGCGCATCGGCGCTGCTCGCCGTGCTCATCTTCCTCTTTGCATTTAGTTCCGTCGTGGGCAATTATTACTACGGCGAAATCAACATCCATTTCTTTGGGAAAAACACGAAAACGGCGCTCTTCTTCTATCGGCTCGCCGTTGTCGCAATGGTGTTCTTCGGCTGCATCGCGGCGCTCGGGCTCGTGTGGAACCTCGCCGACCTCTTCATGGCGATGATCTGCCTGACGAATCTCTATGCCGTCCTGCGGCTTGCCCCCTATGCATACGCCGCTCTTCGGGACTATCGCGCGCAAAAAGCTGGCGGGAAAAATCCCGTCTTCGACCCCGCCGTCCTCCCCGATCGCCGCGGCATCGAGGCGTGGAGCGGCGAAGAGTTCCACGCGGAGAAACACTGAAAAACTTTCAATACAAAACGACCATGACGCACATGCGGTGTCATGGTCGTTTTTATATTATCTTTCGAAACGGTTTTTACGCATCAATTTTCTTTTTGAGCAGGGCGAGGAGAAGTGCGCCCACAACGGAGCCGACGGCGATGCTGAGGAGGTACATCAGCGGGTTGCCGATGGTCGGCACGACGAAGATGCCGCCGTGCGGGGCGCGCAGTGTGCAGTCAAAGACCATGGTGAGCGCACCCGCCAGTG
>NZ_ALJR01000030.1:0-62054 GCF_000287655.1 Selenomonas sp. FOBRC9 | reverse complement strand
GTGTTCTCATTTGTGCCCCTCTGCCAAGGTTGATGTGGCTCCGGGAAATAGAATGGCACATGCAGTGCTGACGTAACTTCATCATGTCGGGCAAATTCTGTTCCGCGATCCGGCGTGATGGTTTTTACGGGAAGTCCCTGGAGGGCGCGAATTATGATGCGGCTGACCTGGCGTGCGTTCTTCTTGTCCGCCTTACCGCCGGCAACAAAGCGGCTCTTTCGGTCAACGAGCGTAACGAGGCAGGCTCTGCCTGTTTTTCCTGCAACGGTGTCGCTTTCCCAATCCCCAAGCCGTCTCCGATTATTTGCTGCACGCGGACGGGCAGAAAGTTCGTTGCTGACACGGATTTTTCCGCGACGCTCCACATATCCTTTCTTATGACGCGGTTTGCCCTTGTGCCGCAGCTTTCGCACTGCACCGCGTGCCCCGTGGGACAGCTTCTCATCGTCGAACAGACCTGCATAGATCCCTCGGTAGACAGTAGCGTAGCTGACGGACTCACAATGCTTTTCCAAACGCAAACGCCCTGCGATTTCTTCCGGCGACCATTGGTGCTGAATGAATTTGTCTTTTACGATTGTGCGCAAGTTGATGCTGTCCAACTTTTTATGGGGACGGCATTTCTTGCGCCGCTCACGGTAGTTCTCCTGCGCCAGTGCAGGGATATAGTCTTTCCCTAACGTGTTGCGGGAGATTTCCCGCGCAATCGGCGCTTTGTTTCTCCCTAGTTCGCCGGCAATCGTCGATAGATTTTTCCCCTGTGCGCGAAAAAACATTATCTTTTCCCGCTCAATTAGTGTAAGATGGTGATAGTGACACATAGGCTTCTCCTTGATCAATGTGGTCGTTGCAAACTCCATTGTATCAGATTCCTATGTGTCACGTTTTCTATTTTATCTGCTGTTGCACTTAGATTGTAAATTCAAGATAGAGAAAATCCCCGCAATCATTTGCCGGGATGCACATCATCAATGTTACTCCCATGCCTGCACCATATACCGCGCCGTTAAGAGTGCACCTATGCCGAGCATAACACTAGCGCACAGATAGAGGAGCGTGAGGGGAATTTTCCCCTCATCCATCAAGGAAACGGTCTCAAGAGAAAATGTGGAAAATGTTGTAAATCCGCCGCAAATTCCCGTCTGCAGGAAGAGCACAAGACGCGGGTCGATTCCGCTGTTCCTGCCCGCGAGCGCTACAATCACACCGATAGCAAAACAGCCGACGATGTTGACGCAGAACGTGCCGAGCGGAAATCCGCCCGCGAGCCGCGGAATCGCCTGCCCGAGAAGATAGCGCAACACGGCGCCGATTGCACCGCCGAGCCCGACGGCAAGAACATTCATCGCACGACACCTCTCACACGGACAGATGCGCCGTGTCGTTCATCAGCGTTATCGCGGCGAAGCCGTCGTCCTCGAAGCGGATGCGGTTGACCGCAGTATTGAACTGTGAGACGTGCCAGATCGCGCGCACGGGCATGGAGAGAATATCCGCGAACAGAATGCGGATGGACGCCCCGTGCGAGATGAGCACAATGCGCCTGCCCTTATTCTGCGCGGCGATCTCGCGGACACGCCCTGCGACGCGGCGGCGGAACTCTTGGAAGTTCTCGATCCCCGGAATATCGATGGATTCAGGGTCTCTGTAGAACTGCTTCATGAGATCGGGCGTTTCCTCATTGATTTCGCTGAAATAGCGTCCTTCCCATGTGCCGAAGTTCAGTTCCCG
The DNA here is from genome assembly GCF_000287655.1 of Selenomonas sp. FOBRC9. Lineage (NCBI taxonomy): Bacteria > Bacillati > Bacillota > Negativicutes > Selenomonadales > Selenomonadaceae > Selenomonas > Selenomonas sp. FOBRC9. The sequence continues at coordinate 60,323 of NZ_ALJR01000030.1, read as the reverse complement.
AAGCGCCGCGTCCTTCTCTACGGGAAGCCCGAAACGCACGGCGAGGGGCTGCGCCGTCTCCACGGCGCGGATGAGGTCGCTCGCATAGATTTTATCGATTCCGTCGAGCGCTATATTTTTTCCGAGCAGTTCCGCCTGCTCGTGCCCCGCGGCGGAAAGAGGAATATCCGAATGTCCTTGAAACCGTCCCGTGATATTCCACTCCGTCTCCCCGTGCCGAATGATGATGATTTCCGTCATTTCTCTCGCCCCTTTATCGTACTAGGATCTAATCTCACAGACGACGCCGCCCGAGATCAGCCGCACCGTCTGCATATACCTGTACCGTCCCGCAAACTCCTGCGCGATCTGCTCCGTCCGGCGCGCGATGTCCCCGGCGGGCAGTGCCGATTCCCACAGCACGCCGACAACGGTGCCGCTGTGCGCGACGTTGACGCCGAGCGCGCCTTTCCCCTTGGCAAGGGCGATAAATTCGTCCAGCCCCTCTTTCGGCAGATGCTCTTGATTGAGCCGCGCACTCGCCGTCGCCGCCTGTCCGAGCAAAATTTCCTGCCGATAGTCCGCCGTATGAAACGCGCTGTCCACGGTGTCAAGCAGGCGGCGATACTCGTCATCTTGATTGCCGCCGGCGCTCTTGCTTTGATAATACGAAATCGTATCCACTTCGCCGCCCACATCGAAAATGGAGATGCCGATGAGCGGCACGTTTCGGTACTGCCCAAAGAGTGCGCCCGTCGTATGACTGACATGCGACAGTCCCTCAAAGGCGATGCCGTCGCTCGGCTCGATGGCAATGGCGATGTCCATGAGCTCCCGCGCCGTCAGCTCCCGTCCAAAAGCACGCGCCGCCGCGTATGCGCACGCGGTGATGTCCGCACTGGAGGATGCCATGCCCTTGCCCTGCGGGACAGGAGACTCGAGCCGAATCCCCCACGGCAAGGCGTCTTTCCCAACGAGGGCAAGCGCACGTATGACCGCTTCCTGCGCCTTTGTCCCAAGTCCCTGCATCCCGGTGAACGCGTCGGACACGGTCGCCGTTGCATAGACGCTGATGGGGGCGGTCACGAGGAACGGTGTTCCTGCAATAGAACCTTCGATGAGTTCGCCGCAGGATGCGGGCGCTTTTACAATGATTTCCATAACAACTCCAATACTGAGCACATCGTCTGCATCGAGGCGGCAATGAGCGCTTGCTGCGTCGATACGACGGAAAAAACAAATAAAACTACGGTCTCCGTCAGCACGGTTGTCGCGCCGTAGACATCCCCCGTCACGCCGCCGAGCTGCCCGGTGATGACCCGGCAGAATAAGAGCGCGAACAGGACGCCCGCGAAGAGCGCGAGCCACGCCCCCATGCCGAACGGCAGAACGAGCAGTATAGTCGTCACGGCGGCAATAAGGAGCGTCCGCCGATCCGCCATATCCGCAAAGATTTTTCCCAGCCCATCCTTGCGCGCGTAGGGGAAACACGCGATGCAAATCACCATGGCAAGCCGTCCGATGATCGGCATAACGAAGAGCGCGGGAATCAGCAGCAGAGGGAACATATCGGCAAGCAGCGCGTACTGGATGAACATCATCGCGGCGATGGTCACGACTCCGAACGAGCCGACGCGGCTGTCCTTCATGATCTCGAGCTTGCGCTCCCGTTCGCGCCCCGAAAACACGCCGTCCGCCGTATCCATCAGACCGTCCGCATGCAGCCCGCCCGTGAGGATGAGCGGCAGTAGCATCAGCAGGACGCTCGTCAGTGTATGCGCGCCGATCGTATATAGGAGCACATACGCGGCAAGCGCATAGCAGAGCCCGAGTACCAATCCGACGAGCGGGAAAAAACGTGTACTGCGCCCAAAATCCTCAGCCGTCCACTCCGTCTGGCACACCAGGCGAATCCGTGTGAGAAATTGAAGCCCGATCAAAAAGGAATGCATAAACAGCCTCTACATGTAAAGAGAAATCATATAATAAAAGCACAGATACAATATCGCAGCCGTCCCCATCAGGCGAATCGCGCCGAGAATATGTTTCGCGCGGATTCCGACATGCGCATCTCCCATATAAGCGCGGAAGTGCCGTTCGCCGAAGTAGTAATTCACGCCGCCGAGACGGATGTGCAGCGCACCCGCAACGGGTGCCTCGGCATAGCCGCCGTTTGGACTTGGATGCCCCGACGCGTCGCGTGCCATGATATACATCGCGTTGCGCCCATCATAGCCGAGCAGGAATGCCGCCATGACAAAGAGCATCCCCGTGATGCGCGCAGGGACGAAACTCAGCACGTCATCCACGCGCGCCGCCATGCGTCCAAAATAGAGGTAGCGTTCGTTCTTGTATCCGATCATGGAGTCCATCGTATTTGCCGCACGATAGAGCACCGCGAGCGGCGCGCCTCCAATCGCAAAGAAAAAGAGAGGCGCGATCACGCCGTCCACCGTATTCTCCGCAATCGTTTCGATCGCCGCGCGCGCCACATCCGCTTCGTCGAGCCGATCCGTATCGCGCCCGACGATCCATCCGACGCGTTCGCGCGCGCCCGGAAGATTTCCTGCGGCAAGCAGGGCATAGATGTCGCGCCCCGCCTTTGCCAGCATGTGCGGCGAAATCGTAAAGTAAAGCAGAACCGCGCTCACAGCATCGACGCCCCACGATACGGGGAGCCGCTGCGTTGCGAGAAGCAGCCCCTCGGCAACGGCATAGGAAAAACAGAGAATGAGCGCCGTGAGTACGGCGCCCATTGCCAGTCGTCGTTCATTCCCGCCCTGCTCCGGATAGAGCAAACGCTCCAGCCACGCAATCAGACGCCCGAGCAGCGCGACGGGATGCCACCGCGTCTGCGGATCGCCAAAGACCATATCGAGACCGAACGCACACATCGCGACCAATGCCGCATTCATCATGCGTCCGCCCCCATGCCGACAATCGCGCGCAGCTTCTCCATGTCAAGGCTTTTGCGTACGGTCTCGGCGAGACGGTCATAGGCGCGCTCCTTCTCCGCGCGGTAGCGGTACTGCACGGACAGCGGCGCAAGTCCGCGCCGCGTGCGCAGACGGTTGATGATGCCGCGCCGCAGGTCGTCGTCGTCGAAGATGCCGTGAATGTACGTCCCCGCAACGAGCCCGTCCGCGGAGAGCGCGCCGTCGATCACATCCGCAGGCGCGCCGCCCGCCGCAACGATCCGGAACGGACGATGCACCTCCTCTGTAAAGACGGTCTCGCCCATATGGATCTCATAGCCGGGCAGATCATGCCCCGCAAGCCGCTCGCCAAGGAACGGGAAATCCTCGCACTGCGCCGTGACCTGACGCAGACGCTTATGCGCCGCAAATGTCGTCTCACTTGGCAGATAGCCGAATCCCGCAATCTCATCGTGCTCCGACTCCGTATGCAGCGGATCGCGTACCTTGCGCCCGAGCATCTGATAGCCGCCGCAGATGCCAAAGAGCGGCGTCCCGGCGGCGACCGCGCTGCGAATCGTCTCTTCCAATCCGCATTGACGGATATAGAGTAAATCCTCCGTCGTATTCTTCGAACCGGGCAGGAGGATGAGATCGGGACTGCCCAGCTCCGCAGGCGTGCTCACATAGTAGAGTGCGACATCCGGCTCGTCTGCAAGCGCGTCAAAATCGGTGAAATTCGACAACTTCGGTGTGCGAATCACAGCGATGCGGATTTTATCCGAATCCCCCGCGTCCGCATGGCGGCTCTTTTCGTCAAGCGATACCGAGTCCTCTTCGTCGATGCCGAGCTGCTCGATGTGCGGAATGACGCCGAGGACGGGTTTGCCCGTCTTTTTCTCTAGGAACTTCAGCGCGGGTGTCAGGAGCGTGACATCCCCGCGGAATTTATTGATCACAAGCCCCTTGACAAGCATGCGTTCCTCCTCGTCGAGCAGTTCGAGTGTCCCGACGAGGGACGCGAGCGCGCCGCCGCGGTCGATGTCCGCAATGAGGAGTACGGGTGCGTTCAGATGTTTTGCTACGCGCATATTGACAATATCGTTCGCCTTGAGATTGATCTCGGCGGGACTGCCCGCGCCCTCGATCACGATCAGCTCGTACTCATCCTGCAATCGTTTGAGAGCTTCTTCCACCGCGCCCCACGCCTTCAACGAGTATCCCGTATGATACTCGCGCGCACTCATATTGCCGACCGGCTCACCCATGATGACGACCTGCGACTGCGCGTTGCCCGTGGGTTTCAGGAGGACGGGGTTCATGTCGATCATCGGCGCGAGCCCCGCCGCCTCTGCCTGCGCGACCTGCGCGCGTCCCATCTCGCGCCCGTCGAGTGTGACATAGGAGTTCAGCGCCATATTCTGCGCCTTAAACGGCACAATGCGCCGTCCCTCCTGCAGGAAGATACGGCAGAGAGCCGTCGTCAGAATGCTCTTGCCCACATGAGAACTCGTTCCCATCAGCATGATCGTCTTTGCCATACTAAATATCCTCCGCCAATTTCTTGATGTCCACGGGAATGCCGCAGGTCACGAGATACACCTTATCCGCGGATGCGGCGAGCCGCTGATTCGCCAGCCCCGCCATATCGCGGTAAAGGCGCGCGAGCTTGTTCTCCGGCACAATGCCTGTCCCCACCTCGTTCGTGACAAAGACGGTCACGGCGTCGACGGACTGTGCGGCGTGAATCAGATCGTCCATCCGTGCGCGCACATGCGCGGCAAACGAATCCGCCTGCTGCTCCTCCTCCGAATACTGCAAAATATCATTGCTGAGAAACATTGTAATGCAGTCAAAGAGAATGACGCCGTGCCGCTCCCCCGCCTCTCGCAGAGCCTCGGGCGCCTCATAAGGCGCCTCATAGGTCATCCAGTCGGCGGGGCGGCGGGAGCGATGGAGACGCACGCGCTGCTGCATCTCGTCGTCATAGATTTGCGACGTTGCGATATAGGCAACGGACGTGCCATGCTCCCGCGCAGCGTGTGCCGCATAACGCTCCGCAAACGCGGACTTGCCAGAGCGCGCGCCGCCCGTGACGAGGATTATTTGTCCCATGTACGGCACGCCTCCACGAACGAAGCGGCAGCCGCGGGACAGCCCGCAAAATGCAGGTGGAGGTAACTGCCGAGCGTCCTTTGAACAATGCGCCCCGCAGGATACTGCGCCCCGTTGCGCATCTTGGTAAAGATAAAGGGACGCGCGGTCTCCCCGACGTCCGCTTCCTCCACGGAAAAATGGAACTCGTGCCCGTGCAGAGGAAGCCCTGCCGCACCAAATACGGTATCCATCGCCTGCACGGCGTCCACATAGCCGACCATCTGAAGTTTCTCAGTCATACGCGCCGTACCAGGGAATACGCCCGCCATCTCATGCGACGTTCCGGCGAAATCTACAAGGTGAGACATCAGATACATATAGCCGCCGCACTCGGCATAGATCGGCATTCCCCGCTCCGCCGCTGTGCGAATCGACGCGCGCATAGACGTGTTTGCCGCGAGCTGCGCGGCAAACATCTCCGGGAATCCACCGCCGATGATCAGTCCGTCTACGTCCGGAATCTCGGCGTCATGCAGGGGGCTGAACGGGACGAGCTGCGCCCCGCAGCCCTCGAGCTCGGCAAGACTCGCGGCGTAATAAAAGGAAAACGCATCGTCGCGCGCAATCCCGATGCGGCAGGACGCCGTCACATCCCGATGCACCGCCGGCACATATGCGAGTGGCGGCGCACTGCGCGCCAGTTCCAAGATGCGCGCGATGTCAAGTCTCGCCTCAACCTGTGCACCGATGGCGCGCACCGTCTCCGCCGCCTCGTTCTCCTCCACGGGCGTTAGCCCGAGATGTCGCTCAGGGAGCGCGAGCGCGGCATTGCGCCGGAGCGCGCCAAAGACGGGCATATCGATGCCCGCCATTGCCGTTCGAATCATCTCTTCATGCGTCTCGCTGCCAAGGCGATTGATGAGAACGCCCGCAAGACGGACGTCCTCGTCATACACACGAAAGCCGAGCGCGGTTGCCGCGGCAGATGCTCCTACCGACTTTGCATCAATCACGAGCAATACGGGCGCGTCGAGAGCCTTTGCAATCGACGCCGTAGAGCTGATGCCTTTGCGCCCGCCGTCGTAGAGCCCCATGACGCCCTCGATAACCGCAACGTCCGCGCCCGCACATTCACGCGCAAATATCTCCGTGAGCCGAGATTCGGGAACGAGCCAAGTATCGAGATTGTGTCCCGCACGACCGCTCGCCATACGGTGATAGCCGAGATCGATGTAGTCGGGTCCCACCTTGAACGACTGCACGGTCAGCCCCTTGGCGTGCAGCGCCGCGAGGAGCCCCGTGACGAGCGTCGTCTTGCCGCCGCCCGACTGCGTTGCCGCAACGACGATGCGCGGGATATTCCACTCCATAAGCGCTCCTCTCCCCGATCAGGGACGCGTATTGTCGATCAGATACATCATCGCATTGACCGCCGCCGCCGCAATGGGGCTGCCGCCCTTCGTTCCCTCTACCGTGATATAGGGAACGATACCGTTCGCCGCGAGCTCCGCCTTCGACTCCGCCGCACCGACAAAGCCGACAGGGATGCCGACGATGCAGGCGGGACGAATCCCCTCTTCGCGCACCATGCGAAGCACTTCAAAGAGCGCCGTCGGCGCGTTGCCGATGGCAATAATGCTGCCGTTCAAATCCTTACCGAATTGACGCATCGCGATCATCGAGCGTGTGATGCCCTCCTGCTTCGCGCGGACGGCGACGTCCGGATCGGCAACGAGGCAGTGTACCTCTCCGCCAAAGGACGCGAGCTTCTTCTTATTGATGCCCGTGCGCACCATTTCAACGTCCGTATAGATGTGCGCCCCCTTGCGCAGTGCGTCCATCGCAACCGCGATCGCCTCCGGATGCACGCGGATGATCGGCGCATAGCCGACGTCGCCGGACGCGTGGATGAGACGCGAATACACCTTCGTCGCCGCCTCGTCGAGCCCCAGCTCCGCAAGATGCGGTGCGATCAGCTCCATACTGCGGTTCTCAATAGCCATCGGCTCTTTGATAAAATCCATTGTGATTCTCCTATTCTTTCTTACGATTCGCACTTGGAATCGACAAATTTCAACACTTCCTCAAATGTATGCGCCAAATGCGGATAGTCCAGTACGGGGCGGTCGATGACGACCACGGGCAGACCGAGATCCTCCGCCGCTTGGAATTTCTCATCCGTACCGCCGACCATACCGCTGTTCTTAGTCACGATCACGTCGGCATCGTATTTTTCATACATACTGCGGTTCATTTCCCGCGAAAAAGGCCCCTGCATCGCGATGATCTGCGCGGGCGTCAGCCCGAGTTTTTCGCAGAGCTCCACGACCTCCGCCGTCGGCAGGACGCGCGCGATCAAGGTGCAGTCCTTCAGCGCCGGCGCCTTGACGAACCGCTCGAGATTACGGCTGCCCGTCGTTAAAAACACAGTTTTCCCAAGACGGGCGCACGTCTCGCACGCCTCCTCATAACCGTGCACGAGATGCACGTTCTCGTAGGAAATATCGGTCACGTCGCGCTCATAGCGGATGTACGGAAGCCCCGCCGCCGCACATGCCGTCATCGCGTTGCGCGACACATTGACAGCATAGGGATGCGTCGCATCGACAAAGATGCGAATGTCATGTTCCTTGAAAAAATCCAATAAGCCCTGCTCGTCAAGCGGCGTGTCGTTGATGATGAGCTTTCCGCCGCCCTCAGTGCGCTGTGCGGCAAGAAGCTGCTCGCCATAGGAACTGACGACGGACGCCGCTACATCATGCCCTGCGGCGCAGAGACGGCGCACGAGTTCGCGCCCGTCCTGCGTTCCCGATGCTACAAAAATCACAGTCCAGGCTCCCTCTTTTGATAGCCGCGCGGCGTAATCATCCAGTCGCCGATGGAGCGCGTCTTAGAGTTGCCGATGATGACGAGCGAGAACATATTGATGTCCTCATTCGTGAAATGACCAAGCGTCGAGATGAGCACCGCCTCATTGTCGCGGCTCGCGCCCGTCACGACGCCGACAGGCGTCTCCGGCGAACGATAGCGCAGGAAGATGTCCTGCACGGCGTTGATCTGACCGACGCGCTTGTGGCTGCGCGGATTGTAGAGCGCTGCGACAAAGTCGCCCTTTGCCGCAAGCTCCGCACGCTCCTGAATGATCTCCCACGGCGTCAGGAGGTCGGAAAGGCTGATGACGACAAAGTCGTGCATGATGGGCGCGCCCAGCAGCGCCGCCGCCGCACTCATCGCCGAGACGCCGGGAACGATCCCACCGAACTCGGGGCGCTCCGCCTCGTCGATCTTGACCAGCAGCTCGAGCACGAGCCCCGCCATACCGTAAATTCCGGCATCGCCGCTCGAGATGACGACGACCGTTTCCCCATCCATCGCTTCCTTGAGCGCCGCGCGGCAGCGATCGATCTCCTGCGTCATGCCCGTGTCGAGGACTCTCTTATCCTTGATAATATCCTCGATCAGCTCCACATAGCGCTTGTACCCGACGACCACCGTCGCCTCCTCAATTGTGCGCCGCGCGCGGTACGTCATATCGTCCAGACTGCCGGGGCCGATGCCCACAACGCTTATTTTTCCCATAAGAGTGCCACCGTCACTTTCCCTAATACCGTTCTGCCGAGCGCCATGCGCCCGCCGCTTTTTCCTGCCGCACAGAGCGCCGCCGCCTCGGAGACATTCCCGACGCCGATCGTCTGCTTGACAAAATTAGACTCTTTTAGTCCATATTGTTCCACCATCTGCGCGAGTTCTTCGCGCGCGTAAAAGATAATCTCGCGGTTCAGTGTGCGCGCCGCCGCGAGGAGTCCCGGCTCGTCACGTTTGACCTCGGTACTTGCGAGCACTGAGATCGCCGAGACCTCACGTCCGATCTGCGCGCACGCTTCGGTCAGCGCACGTATAATCTCCTCCTCCGGCACACCCGCGCGGCATCCGACGCCCGCAATCAGGCGGCGCGGCACGAGATAGAGCGTCCGCATAGGCATCTCCGACGCGTCCGGAACACGCTCCGCCGCAGTGACAACCACGCGGTACTGTGCCTCCTCCGGAGGCGGAAGAATCCCCTCAAACGGTGCAGCCGAAATCCCCTCGCCGCACAGTCCTGCCTCATAAAATTCATGCTGCGCTACCGCCCTATCGAGGAAGTAATCGAGCCATTTACCCTCCAGCAGTGCACTGTTCAGCACCTGTATCGCCGCCTTTGGCTCGGGGCGCAGTGCGAGCCGTGCCGCAATCGCATCGGGGGCGCGTACGCCTGTCACGTCCGTCGCCGTCGTGATGACGGGATCGGCGCCGATTACTGCGCAGAGCCGCTGCGTATACTCGTTTGCCCCGCCGACATGCCCCGATAACAGGCTGATTCCGTGCCGCCCCTGCTCGTCAAAGACGAGAACGGCGGGGTCGTACAGCTTGCTGTTGATATAGGGCGCGATCATGCGGACGACAATTCCCGTCGCCATTACACAGACAAGCGTGTCATAGCGTCCGAACGCGTCCTGCATGACATCTGCAAGCCGAACGAAATACCGTACCTTGCGCTCGGCAGGTACCTGCTCCCGCATCCGCTCAGGGAAAAAAAGCGTCCCTTTGCCGCCTTCAGCATCGTGGAGACGCAGTGCCAAGCGTACACCGCCCTGCGTCAGCGCAAAGAGCGCAGTTCTCATTTCTTTGCGTCCCGGAACATGTGCGAGAAACCGGAGTCATAGAGCCGTGAAAGCTCATATTCCGTATTGAGACAGTCGCCGACAACGATCATCGCCGTGCGGTCGATCTCCTCTTCCGCCACCTGCTTGGCAATCGTCTCGAGCGTACCGCGCAGAATCTTCTGCTCCGGCCACGTTGCCCGCTGAACAATGGCAATCGGCGTCGTGATTTCGTAGCCGCCTGCCGTGAGTTCCGCGACGACCTCTTCGATCATAGAGATCGAAAGGAAAATGCACATTGTCGCATGATGTGCCGCGAGACTGCGCAGCTTCTCACGCTCCGGCACGGAGGTACGCCCCTCGTTGCGCGTAATGATAACGGTCTGTGAGATACCGGGCAGCGTATACTCCTGCCGCAGCGCCGCCGCCGTGCCAAGGAAAGAACTGACGCCCGGCGTGACGTCGTATTCGAAGCCGCGCTTTTTCCACGCGTCCATCTGTTCCTGTATCGCACCGTAGATCGCGGGGTCTCCCGTATGGAGACGCACCGTCATTTTCCCCTCGGATTCCGCACGGGCAATGACCTCCACGACGTCGTCGAGGGTCATATGCGCCGAGTTATGAATCTCCGCGCCCTTTTTGCAGTAATTGAGCAGGGCAGGATTGACCAGCGAGCCCGCATAGATCACCACATCCGCCTCAGCAAGATAGCGCGCGCCCTTGACCGTGATCAGCTCCGGATCTCCGGGCCCCGCTCCAACAATATGAATCATCTGCTCTCCTCACTTTCTCTCTGCCGTAATGATATAGATGGGATTGAGCGCCTTTGCCATATCGTAGGGACCAACACGCTCCAATCGATTGATCTGCACCTGTATTGCCTCATAAGAATAGTCGTCCTTATGCGCGTGGAAATAATCGAGACACGCTGCAACCGTCTGCATCGTGATCGCATTCGCGACGATGCGCCCCTGCGGACGCAGACGTGCGCCGATGATGTCGAGAATGTCCGCAAGTTTCCGCCCGCTCCCGCCGATAATCGCAGCGTCGAGCGCCGGCAGATCCGCGAGCACATCGGGTGCCGTCCCCTCCACAACGGTAATATTTTCTGCGCCGAATTTCTTAGCATTCTCCGCGATGAGCGCGATCCCGTCAGGATTCTTCTCAATCGCATAGACGTGTCCCTGCGGCGCCATGCGCGCCGCCTCGATGGAGATCGATCCTGTCCCCGCACCGACGTCGTAGACGACGGCATCCGGCGTGATACGCGCCTTGACCAGCGTCAGGATACGTATTTCTTCCTTCGTCATGGGAACTTTCCCACGCACGAAGTCTTCGTCTTTGATTCCAATATTCATTCTATGTTCTCCTCATTTGCACAGACAATAATGACGCCGTGTCCAACGGCAGGCTCGCACACCGCCGCGCCGAGCGTCGTCGCAACGATGCGCTCGTCCTCGTAGGAAAGGCGCGTACAAATATACATGTGATCCGCACCGTGCCAGCCGTGTTGCAAGAGGCGCGCCGCAATCGTCTGCGAGTTATTTTTCCCGTCCGTCAGCATACCCAGCACCGCCGCCGGTGCATATGTCAGTTCCGCAGGCAGCGGTTTGCGCCCGTGAAAACTCAGCAGACGCGCGCCGTGCCACGGCAGTGCGAGCCGCGCAAAGGCAAGCTGAAGTGAGCTGATGCCGGGGACGACCTCGATCCGGTCGATCGGAAATGTCCGGCGCAGCGCGTCCAGCAACGAATAATAGCCTGGGTCTCCCGATACCATCACCACAACGTCGTCCTCAGAGAGCGAAGTTCGAATGAACTCCAGCACGGCGGGGATATCCGCGCCAATCGAACATTCCTTTGCGCGCCCGTCCGAATAATCCGCAAGCGCACGATGACCACCGACGAGTATACGCGCATTTTCGATATAATTCTGTGCTTTTGGCAAAAGATAGGAAGAATCCCCGGGCCCTATGCCCACCACAATGATCCGATGTGTCATCGTCAAAGTCTCCATCCGTGTTCCCGCGCAATTGCGCGCGCCGCGGCATCCACACCGAGAATATCCCCGGCAAAATTCACCATGATCGCGCCGACGCGCACCTTGCCAAAGAGGTACCGCTCCGCACGCACATGAACGCGTTCGGCGATCGCGGCACAGACCGCATCCGCGAGCCCTGCCGCCGCGATGCACTCCATCGCGTCCTCCGTCGTGTTCGAGGCGAGGATCGTCCGCACGCCCTCGGTGCTCATCCCCTCCGCCGCCGCATACGCCGCCAGTGTCTCAAGGCGCGCGTCCGCGACGCGGTTGTGCGTGTGGAACACGCCCGCCGCAATCTTCACGAGTTTTCCCGTATGTCCGAGAATGACCACATTTTTAACGCCGCGCTCCGCCGCGCTGTCGAGCATGAATCCAATAAAATTACTCGTCTCGACGGCAGCCTCCTGCGGCACGCCGATAGCGAGCGCGATGCGCTCGCCGATCTTGCCCGGCACGAATACCAATGTGTCAAGCCCTGCGGCAAGAGCGACGTCGATCTGCGGCACGAGGGAATCCTTGAACGCCTCCTCGGACATCGGACGGAGCACGCCCGTTGTGCCGATGACGGAGATCCCACCCTCAATGCCGAGCACGGGGTTGAGCGTTTTCTTTGCGAGCTCGACCCCGGCGGGAATGGAGATGGTAACAACGGCGCCGAAGTCCGCACTTCCTGTCATCTCCTCTACGACGCGGCGAATGAGTTCGCGCGGCCCCTTGTTGATGGAGGGCTCTCCCACGGGGAGACTCATGCCGCGTTTTGTCACCGTGCCGACGCCCTCACCCGCACGAAATTCGATGCAAGATATATCATTGCGCAATGTCAGCGTCGTGAACACGGATGCGCCGTTCGTGATGTCCGGGTCGTCCCCCGAGAACTTTACCACCTCTGCGCGTATGCCGTCCGGGGTCTCTTCTACCGCCTTCACAGGGATCGTCAGCGGCGTGCCGTCGAGCGCCATGAGTTCCACCTCATGCCAGTCCTCGCCCGCACGAAATAAAAATGCTGCCTTTACCCCTGCCGCCGCACACGCACCGGTCGTATATCCGCTGCGAAGTTCCGCCTTTGCCATAGTTCGCCTCATTCTGTCAGAAAAACAGAGATATTATAACATTCTTCCCTGAAAATGAAAAGGGAGCGCCGCGCTTTTCGCGCAACGCTCCCTCACACATCCTATATATGGCGGTAAAGTCCGATGACCTTACCCATGATCTGCACATCCGTCTCGTAGAACGGCTCCATTGAGTCGTTCTCCGGCTGAAGGCGAATGCACGTCTTTTCACGATAGAACCGCTTCACCGTCGCCGTCTCACCGTCGATCAGCGCAACAACAATATCGCCATTGTTCGCCGTCGGCTGCTGGCGTACCAATACGAAATCGCCGTCAAAAATACCAACGTTGATCATACTGTCGCCCTGAATCCGCAACATGAACACATCCTCCGCCGTGCCAATGAGTGCACGCGGGAACGAGAAAATCTCCTCCACGTTCTGCTCGGCGAGGATCGGCTCGCCTGCCGTCACCGTACCGACAAGCGGGATGGGAATCGTTCTCCCCCACGGGTTCTCTCCCATGATGTCGATGGCGCGCGGCTTTGTCGCATCACGGCGAATCGCACCGTTCTCTTCGAGCATGGCGAGATAGCGGTGCACCGTCGAGCTGGATTTGAGTCCGACCGCAGTGCCAATCTCGCGCACCGACGGCGGATATCCCTTGTCGACCAGGAAATCCTTGATGTATTGCAGGATCTCAGACTGTCGTCGTGTGGATATTCTTGTTTTCTTCACTGCCATACCCCCTTGTAGACTGACGTGCATACGTTTGAATCTATTGTATCATATGTACGTTCTAAAAAAAAGAGGTTTCCTGCAAAAAATTCAAAAAAACCTCAATTCGTATCAAATTTTTGCCCGGCATCGTGCAGAATACTGTCGCGACGCTGTTTTGATGCTGTGAAATAATCGTAAATTGCCACACGATCTCCCCGCTCGACCGCATCCGCGACCGTCCCGAGAATCGCCTGCATCTCATGCAGTGCGTCGACGATCGGCTTGCGGTTCGTCATGCAGATATCTGCCCACATGTCCGCGTTTGAGGAAGCGATGCGCGTCGTATCCTTGAACCCCCCGCCGATGAGCTTGAGACAGGAATCCAGATCGTCCCCGCTGCGGTTGAGCAGGGTCACGAGCGCCGCCGCTGCAAGATGCGGTACATGGCTGATGACCGCAGCACAGCGGTCATGACGCGCAAGATCGAGCGTCGTGAAGTTCGCCTCCGTGTACCGCAGGATACGCATCAGTCGTTCCATCACCTCCGGCGGCACTGAGGGATCCTCGATGATCACATACGCCTTGCCGCGAAAGAGATCCTTCGTCGCCGCCGTTACCCCGCTTTTCTCGCGCCCTGTCATGGGATGCCCTGCGATGTAGTAAATGGAGGGCGGCAGAATTTTTTTCAGTGCCTCGCACAGGAATCCCTTCGTACTCCCGGCATCCGTGAGAATCGTCCCCGGCTTTAGAGACGGCAGAATGCGCTCGACCATCGGGACGATTTGGAGCACCGGAGGGCTAAGGAACACGATATCCGCATCACCGACGACCGCTGCAATATCGGCGGTCGCCTCGTCTACGGCACCCATCTCCACCGCCCGCCGCATGGATTCTTCCGTGCGGCAGAGCCCCGTGATATGAATCGCATCGCCGAGTTTATTCTTCAGGCAAAGCCCGAGCGATCCGCCGATGAGTCCAACGCCGATGACGGCGAGGTTTATCCTGCTCATACCCTGCGTCCAACCGCCGGAGCGATCTGACGCACCTCGTCCATGAGTATCTCGAATTTCCGCGGAATGAGACTCTGATCGCCGTCGGAAAGAGCCAATTCGGGGTGACAGTGTACCTCAATGATGAGCCCGTCGGCGCCGACCGCGACCGAAGCGCGCGCGATCGGACGCACCATCCGCCAACGCCCCGTCCCGTGACTGGGGTCTGCGATGACCGGGAAATGCGTCAGCTCCTTGAGCGCCGCGACCGCGTTGAGATCCATCGTGTTGCGCGTGTAGGTCTCAAATGTGCGGATACCGCGCTCGCAGAAGATGATGTTCTCGTTGCCGCCCGATGCGATGTACTCAGCCGCGTTCAGCCACTCGCTGATGGTCGCCGAGAGACCGCGCTTAAAGAGAACAGGCTTCTGCGATTTTCCAATCGCCTTGAGCATTTGGAAATTCTGCATATTGCGCGCGCCGATCTGCAGGAGGTCGGCATACTCCGAGACCGCCTCGAGATCGTCCTTATCCACGATCTCCGTGACGACGCGCAGTCCCGTCTTGTCCGCAACATCACGCAGAATCTTGAGCCCCTCAAGCCCCAGTCCTTGGAAATCATAGGGGCTTGTCCGCGGCTTGAACGCGCCGCCGCGCAGGAACTGTGCGCCCGCCGCCTTAACCGCAACCGCGATTTCATAGAGCTGATCGTAGCTCTCGACTGAACAAGGACCCGCCATGATTGCAAGCTGCTCGCCGCCGACCGGAAAGCCTGCAACATCGACGATCGTATTTGCAGGATGGAAATCACGACTGACCAGCTTATATTTCTCCGTGATGCGGACTGTTTTTTCAACGCCTTCCATCATGTTCATCTCCAGCGCCGAGATCGCCTTCTTATCCCCGATGACACCGATAATCAGACGATCCTCGCCGCGCGACGGGTGAATGTGCAGACCTGCCTGCTCGATTTTTGCCATGACACGGTCAACATTCTCCTGTGTCGCACGGGGACTCATAACAATAATCATAATAGATTCCTCCTACTACCTTATCACAGCATATGCCGCGCAGAGGGGCAGCTCCCCCCTGTTAGGCGGCACTCGGACACACAGGCGCGATCGGGCACTGCCCGCACAGCGGCTTGCGCGCCTTGCAGAGACGCCGCCCGTGCAGGATCAGCCAGTGATGTGCATCACTCCAGTCTGCACGCGGGATCACCTTTTGCAGCCCCTTCTCAACCTCAAGCGGTGTCTTTCCGACAGCGAGATGCAGGCGGTTCGATACGCGGAACACATGTGTATCGACCGCGATGGCAGGGATGTGAAACGCCACGCTCATAACGACATTCGCCGTCTTGCGCCCGACGCCCGGGAGCCTTTGCAGCGCCTCAAAGTCCGCCGGAACCTCACCGCCGTATTCCCTCAGCAGGATATCGCAGGTCTCAATGATATGCTTTGCCTTCATGCGGAAAAATCCGCAGTCATGGATCGCCTCTTCAAGCTGCGACTGCCCAAGTCCCGCGATCGCCTCAGGTGTGTTCGCACGGGGGAAAAGCCGGCTCGTCACGATATTGACGCGGGCGTCTGTGCATTGTGCGGATAAAATCACCGCGACGAGGAGTTCGAACGGGGTGGCAAAGTGAAGTGCCGGCTGCGCGTTTGGATACGTCTCGCGGAGGATGCGGAGCTGTTCCGCCTTGATTGCTTTCGTTACTCTCATAAAATCACAGTCTAATATATATTAGTTCGTTAAGGAGCGCGTCGGCGCCGGAATGCGCCCGCCGCGCGCGATGAATGCCGCGGAGCTGAACGCACTCCGCACGGGCACGATCGGCGAATAACCGAGCAAACCGCCGAACGAGACGCCCTCGCCGACCTTCTTCCCCGGCACGGGGATCACGCGCACCGCCGTGGTCTTGTTATTGACCATGCCGATCGCCGCCTCGTCCGCGATGATGCCCGCGATTGTCGCTGCGGGCGTATCGCCCTCAATCGCGATCATATCGAGCCCGACCGAGCAGACGCAGGTCATCGCCTCGAGCTTTTCGATGGAAAGACTGCCGCGCTGCACCGCGTCGATCATACCCTCGTCCTCGCTCACGGGGATAAACGCCCCCGAGAGTCCGCCGACGTGGGAGCTTGCCATCAGACCGCCTTTTTTCACCGCATCGTTCAGGAGCGCGAGCGCCGCCGTCGTCCCCGGTGCGCCGCACGCCTCGAGCCCCATTTCCTCAAGGATGCGCGCAACGCTGTCCCCGACCTCCGAGGTCGGCGCAAGCGAGAGATCGATGATGCCGAACGGCACACCGAGACGGCGCGAGGCTTCGCGTGCAACGAGCTGTCCCACACGCGTGATCTTGAACGCCGTGCGCTTCACCGTCTCGGCGATCTCGGTGAAGTCCGCACCCTTGAGATCCTCAAGCGCATGTTTGACCACTCCGGGACCGCTGACGCCGACGTTGATCACACGGTCACCCTCGGCAACACCGTGGAACGCGCCCGCCATGAACGGATTATCCCCCGGTGCATTGCAGAACACAACGATCTTCGCACAGCCGATCGCTTCCTGCTCACGCGTCAGCTCCGCCGTCCGCTTGATCATATCGCCCATCTCGCGCACCGCATCCATATTGATGCCCGCCTTCGTCGAGCCTATATTCACCGACGAACAGACAATATCCGTCGCCGCCATCGCCTGCGGAATCGAGTCGATGAGCACGCGGTCACCGTGTGTAAATCCCTTCTCCACGAGCGCAGAGAACCCGCCGATGAAGTTCACGCCGACCGCCTTTCCCGCGCGGTCAAGCGCCTCAGCAACCGGCACGAAGGAATCTGTTTGACATGCGTCCGCCGCAATCGCAATCGGCGTCACGGAGATACGCTTATTGATGATGGGAATACCGTATTCCGCCTCGATGTCCTCGCCCGTCCGCACAAGAAACTCTGCCGAATGCGTAATCTTTTCGTACACGTTCCGGCAAAACTGTTCGATGTTCGGATGCGCACAGTCCCGCAGCGAAATGCCCATCGTGATGGTTCGCACATCGAGACGGTTCTCCGTAATCATTCGGTTGGTTTCCCGAATATCCTCAAAAGTAATCAATCTGCCGCTCCCCACCTAGATGCTGTGCATTACTTGAAAGATTTCCTGATGCTGCAACTTGATGTCAAGCCCGTACTCTTCACCCTTTTCTCGCAGCAGAGCTTGCAGTTCCTTCAGACGCATCCCTGCATCGTCGGGCATCTCGGCAATCATCACCATATTAAAAAAACCGTCCATGATATTTTGATTCACATTTACGATATTCACACGCTGCTCCGCGAGAATCCCGCTCACCATCGCCACAATACCGACTTGATCGCGTCCGACGATCGTTACAACCAGCTTCATGCGATTCACTCCTCATCAACAAAAATATGTCCCATTATAACAAATCCGCCGCATAAAAGAAAGATGTACAGCGCTAGAACACAAAAACCGACGCCCAAAGACGTCGGTCATTCATCGGTCATATTCTTTTTTTCGCCGTTCATTGAAGAACCGCTGCATGATCGCATGACATTCGTCCGCCATGACCTGCCCGTATACCTCCGGTCGATGATTGAGCGTCATGCAGCCGGGGATATTGAACAGAGACTCACATGCGCCCGCCTTGCTGTCGGCAGCGCCATAGACAACACGGCTGATGCGGCTCATCACAATCGCCCCTGCGCACATGGGACACGGCTCGATCGTCACATAGAGCGTCATCCCCGTCAGACGCCAACGCCCCAGTGCACGGCACGCACGACGGATGGCGATGAGCTCGGCGTGTGCTGTGGCATCATGTTCCGATTCGCGCAGATTATGCCCCGTCGAGACGATGTTCCCGGCGCCGTCCATGACGACCGCACCGATGGGCACCTCACCGAGCGCATAAGCACGCTCCGCTTCGGCAAGCGCCAGCCGCATTCCTTTCACGTCATCCGGCATTGGGGAGTTTTTCCTTTATACCGGAGAGGTCAACTTGCCCTTGATAAAAGAGAGATTGTGTCGCGCGCCCTACCTCAAGCGTATATGCGTCACTTTTGGGCTGCACGTCATCGTCCGATTTTTTTCGCTTTTTTTGCATCTCATCTTCGAAGATCGAAGCGAAAGCTCCACGTTCCTCTTTTTCCTCAAAGCCTTTTCTCCTCTCAAAAAGCTCATCATTGTTGAATTTCACCCGTTTGATCCCCATCACCCGCTCAACACGTTCAAGCACGATTCACACCTCCTTTTTACTATTAACAAACTATTCTCTATAAAGAAGATCGGTTTGTATTTCAAAAACTTAAATAAAAATGACCCCTGCAACACATGCAAAGGCCATTTTACCTCAAATTTTATGCAGTTTTTACTTCAGAGCATCGCCGAGCTGCGCGTTGACTTCGCGTGCCGCGACAACGCTCTCGTCGAACTTCGCCTTCTCTTCGCCCTCGAGCTTGACGTCGACAACCTTTTCGAAGCCATCCTTGCCGAGCACGATGGGAACGCCGACGCAGAGTTCTTTCTCGCCGTACTCCCCTTCGAGGTAGACACAGCAGGGAATGACCTTCTTCGCATCAAGTGCGATTGCCTCGACGAGCGCGGCTGCCGATGCGCCGGGCGCATACCATGCGGACGTGCCGAGCAGCCCCGTTAGTGTTGCACCGCCGACCTTCGTCTTTTGCACAACGTCGTCGAGTACTTGCTTCGAGAGGAGCTGCGTCACGGGGATGCCGCGGAGCGTCGCAATGCTGACGAGCGGAACCATCGTCTTGTCGTTGTGACCGCCGATGACCATACCGTCGACGTCCGTCGGCGTCGCGGGATGTCCCGCCTTGTTGAGCGCTTCCGACAGATAATAGCGGAACCGGCTGCTGTCGAGCATACCGCCCATGCCGATGACGCGGTTGCGCGGGAGCCCCGTAGCTTTCAGCGTAAGATAGGTCATCGCATCCATCGGGTTCGAGATGATGATAAAGATCGCATTCGGGGAATGTTTCAGCGCCTCTCCGACAACGCTCTTGACGATTTTTGCATTGACGCCGACCAGTTCCTCACGCGTCATGCCCGGCTTGCGCGGGAGACCGGACGTCACAACAACCACATCCGAACCTGCCGTTGCCGCATAGTCGTTCGTCACGCCGCGCACCGTCGTATCATATCCAAGGGCATGTGCCGACTGCATCATGTCCATTGCCTTACCTTCGGAGACGCCTTCCTTGATGTCGATGAGGACAATTTCACTTGCAAACTTCTTGATCGCGAGGACATTTGCTACCGTAGCGCCAACGTTGCCGGCACCAACCACAGTGATTTTCATAAGTATTTCCTCCTTAAGAAAGTACTCCTGCCGCCCATTTCATCAATAAGCGACATGATATAGAATGGACTATAATAATAGACATCATCTATTGAAATATTATAGCATTCTCATTCAGAAAAATCAATTATATTTGTGAAATTATTCACGAAAATTGCCCTAGGCAATAAAAAACGGAGCAAGAACATACTGCTCCGCCCGGTTCATCCAAAACATTTTTCGACCAGATCCGCGAGTTTCCCCTCCTTCGACGCCTGCGCCGCATCCGCCTCGACGAAATGCTGCGTCTCATCTTTTAGCATCTTGTCAAACCCGAGAATATAATTCGTCGCAATCAGATAGATGATCCGCGTCGGCGCCATCCCGTACACCTGATGCTGCAATATATGCCGAATGCGCGCCTTGTCATCCGGATATAGCTCCTTCATGCGCTGCGAGCGGAAGAGCCGCTTCACGACCTCCGTGATATACAGCCCCGACTTCATGTAGAGATCGGCGAACGTCGCCTCCGGATTGTCAAAGCATCCGGGATTGTTCTCCTCCAGCGCATCCGCCATCTGCACGACGACGCGCCGCGGCGTGAAGATCTGATTCGTCTTTTGCGGCGGGATATAATCGAAAATATCCTCCGTCTGCGTCTCGTCAAAATAATCCGCGAGTTCTTCCTTTTTCTTCAGAAATTCCCGAACAGCGTCGTTGAATACGGTTTCGTCAAATAGATGCCCGGCAAAGCGCTCTGTCTCCCCCGTCTCCGGATTCACATAGTCGCCGCCGTCGCGCAGGAAACGAAAATCCTCCTCCGTAATTCCCGTGACCTCGGCGAATACATCGTCCTCCGTATAATCGTCAATATTTTGCAGCGTGAGATTCTCATCCCCATATGCCATGATAAAGCTCGGAATCGTCCGTGCAAAACCGCGTAAATGCGCACGCACGCTGTCTTCGGCGGATTTTTTCACCGCCTCCGCCCTGTCCCGCTCCATCCGTTCGACCAATTCCTGCGGCTTTTGCGCGATCGTCTCCTGCACAACCGTCTGCACCGCATCCTTGAACTCTTGCAGCGCCTCTTCGATTCCCGCATGATACGCCGCATCGGCGGCATCCGTTTCCGACTGTGTCTCAGCCGTTCGACGTTTTTCATTGAGCTGTGCCGTAACGATATTTGTCTTCCGGTTGTAGTCCGCACGGATGCGGTCGATGCTGCGTTCGACGTCGCTCTCCACTTGGCGCTCCACTTTTTTCAGCGCGCCCTTTTTTACCGTATAGGCATCTGCGAGCGGCGCAACGACACGCTCCTTGAGCTGTGCCTTCATCGCCTCCGCGAGCCTGTCCACCGATTGATTCACGGCGGCATAGTCGCTTGCCGTATCCGCGATTTCTTCCATCTCGGTGGAAAGCTGTGCCTCTATCTCCTCATAGATCTTCTTGCCGAAAATATCCTGCGTCTTTCCGATGACGATCTCGCCCGGAACCTCTACCGCGCCGTCCGCATCCACGGACACCTCCGACAAACGCTCTAATCCGACTTGCCCCTTCCTTTTCGGCTCTTCCTGCGCGGGGGCGAGCTTTTCTACAATCTCGTTCACGATCCCCGGGGCGCCGAACACATTGGCAATGTTCTGAAAGAGGAAATTCGACATAAAACCGCGCCGTACAACCTCCTCGCTCTTCAATTTACGCGGGATCGAGAGCACCTGCGCGGCGTCCAGCTCCACCATGCGCCCCTCGTCGTCCTCGCCGAGCACGGGGAAGAAGTTCAGCAAGCGGCGTATATTTTCCTTCCGATCATCGCTCGTTCCCCCGCCGTCCGCCGTGCGGGGCGACAGATTATTCGCAAACGCATCAAAGATGATGAGCGTCCGCGCGGGATCAAAGTCGAATACATACGCCGTCTCCTTGCGCAGGCGACATCCGTTTTTCGTCACGGCACAGGGATTTTGCGCGCGGAACGCCGCCTGCATATAGGACGAAGCGCTTTGCAGATTGCACAGCATCAGCACGCCGCTCCACTCCGGAATCGTAACACCCACCGTCAACTGCCCCACGCTCAGCGTGATCGTCTTATCGTGGTCGCGTATGGCATCCTTTACACGGTCAAACGCAGCCGTGCTCTCGTCATCCGACTCGATGATCCCATCTCCCGCCGCCAGTACGACCTCGTAATCACAAAATACGGGATCTTCCTTGAGGAGTTTCGCGAGCGCCTTCGCGCTCGCCACACGATTCAGCAGCCATAGCGTGTGGCACAGCTCCTCCCGCAAGTCCTGTGTCGAATACGGATATTTCTCATTCGTTACGAGCGCCCGGAGGAACTTCTTGACCTCCTCCTCG
The DNA here is from genome assembly GCF_000287655.1 of Selenomonas sp. FOBRC9. Lineage (NCBI taxonomy): Bacteria > Bacillati > Bacillota > Negativicutes > Selenomonadales > Selenomonadaceae > Selenomonas > Selenomonas sp. FOBRC9. Next base: position 38,237 of record NZ_ALJR01000030.1, on the reverse strand, counting down.
TGAACAAAACGCTTTGCCTCATTCGTGGCAAAGAACTCATTGAGATCGAACGCATAATCGACACGCTCGTCCTCCCCGGAGAGGTCAATCCCGCGCGCCGCTTCCTCGGCGATCATCGGCGAGAGACGATAGGTATACATCGCCATACGCGGCAGACGCTCGTACGGATTATATTCCTCTCCCTTCCATGCCTCCTTTGCCGCCTGCTCGTCCGCATATGACCAGTTAAAAATCTGCTCCGACGTGAATTGATCGCTCGCAAGCGCCTTGAACGGCGTCCCCGAAAGATAGAGCGTGTACTTGCGGTTGATAAACTCAAACGCCCGATCCGTACGGAACGTATCGACGCCCTCCTGCGCCTCATCCACAATGAGAAGGTCAAACGTCAAATCGCTGATCCATTTGAGCTTATCATGTTCCCCGCCAAAATAAATAGAGCCTTTGAGCCCCTGCAGGGATTCAAACGCCACCATGCACGCGGGCGCATCGTCCTCATCATCGAGACGATTCATATACTGCGCGCGCGAGAGTACGCCGGGCTTTCCCGCGAGCGCCGCCGTGTCCGAGACAAAGAAGTAATGATCGCGCCATCCGAAAAACGTGCGAAAATCATCTGCCCACGAGTTTGCGATGCTCGGACGATTCGTCACGACAAGGACGTTTGTCAGCTTCATGCGGCGAACGAGGTCATAGGCAGTCAGCGTCTTGCCAAAGCGCGGTTTTGCATTCCATAGGAATTTACTGCCGCCGCCGTGGAAATATGCCGCCGTCATCCGTACCGCCTCCGCCTGCTCGGCGCGCAGCGTATAGTCGCGGCGTTCCGCAGCAACCGCCTGTTTGCGTGTGGCAAAGCGGTTAAAATGAATCAGCAGTGCATCCCCATCCGCGTGAAACCACTCCGTCCCCGGCTCGCGCTCCACATCAATTTGTTCGAGATAGTCATGGAAATGACGATCCGTAAAGTATTCGCCCGATCCGTCCTTGAATATCGCGTTGTCCGTCCACGCGAGTTCCCATCGGATATTTGCCGTATGCGTCTGCTGTGCGATGCGATGCTCGACGGACTGCCGCTCCGTATAGCCGACCTTCGTCCAGCCGTCATGATAGGGAATCCCCGGCGTATTGTAGGCGTAGATCATCGGCACAACGCGCCGGAAACTTTGAATCTGCACCGCCATCATGCCATCTCCTTCACATGCGACTCGATAAACAGGGTCTCTTCCTCCGTCAGCCCGTACTTCGCATAGAGCTGCTTATCGATCTCCGCCACGGATACCGACCAGTCAATATCCGAGGCGGACGTAAAATCTTGCAGAGGGACGTATTTCCATTTTTCGGGTGTTAAATCCTGTGTAGTTTTCAAAACACCTAGCAAAGATCTAGCAAATTTGGACTTGATATACTTAATAACCGCCTTTATCTCAGTTTCCATATCGAACATTCCAATGCTCAAAAATGTTTCTGTTGCGCCTATCCCCGGCTCTGCTGTAATAGGCGATGTTAGAACTTCACCAAAACGCCCTGTTCCGTTTGCTTTTGGAATAAACACTTTATATTTATCAAGATTTTTTACCTTACTAACATAATCTCTGCGTAAATACTTATACACACGCTCATTATTTTCTCTTCCAAGAATCCGAATATAGCTCTTTCCGTCTGTCGGCTCCTCCTCGAAGAAAATCTGCGGCAAGCGGTCAAAAATATTCGTCGACATATCGTAGGCATGACCTTTGCTTAATTGCCGGATTGCTTCCGGATGATCTTTATGCATCGCGTCCGTCAGCCTGTATGCCGTTCGTGTCACAACAATATCGCTCATGCTTTTGAAATCAGCGGCGTTCATGACCTTATGCAAAATATCATTCAGTTCGCCGTACTTTGTAAATACTTCAATCGCGCCAAAGTCCCGGCTCCGGTCACGATACGAGATCGCAACACCTCCTTTAATATCCGTATTGGGGAATATCTTGCTTGCATCCGCTTCATAGTGCAGAATCTTAAAATGCGCATCGTTTAATATCTTTTGGTTCCACGCCTTCGGCGTACTTCCCGCATTGAACAGGAATCTTGCGGGATGAATCAGCTCGACGACATTGGCAACTTCGTAGGACGCATCCATGAACTCATGATAAATCGGCGGCGCAAAGCCCTTGTTCTCCCCGAGCGTCTCATCCTGATACGGCGGATTCCCGATCACAACATCGAACTTCATATTCCTTCCTCCTGTATTTGCCCTGCGATATTCTAAACTGTTGACGCGCCGCCAATCGTAAACGCGGCAATACGGCTGTAGATTTCTGCACGCGGTATCGGCAGGTTCGAAAAGCCCGCCTTGCACGGCATATCCCGTCGGTTCCGCATAGGGGATCATTCCCGTCAAGCCGTCCATCTGCCATAGATTCCACACAATCGTCTTGATGAATACTCGATACTCACGCTCGTGCGGCTTTCGCTTCCACCGTGCATAGAGATATTCTTCGAACGTCATCAAGAGATTCACGCGTGCGATCAGCAGGTTGTCCCCCTGAAACTCGTATCCGTACGTCGCCTGAAACGCCCGCAGCGCCCATTTCATCCATTCGTCTTCGCCACCGGTGTTTTCATTCAGAATGCGCAGCTTGCGATCGATTATCCCGTGCCGCTCCTCAAGGGGGATGATCTCACCCGTTGAGACATCGTAGCGCTGCACGAGATATGGCGCCTCGCCGCAGGTGATCTCCAGCCGCCGCGCATCGACATAATGCTGCCATTTACGCCGTTTCGGGAACACAACGCGTGCCGGCTCTAAAAAAGGATCGTCCCTGTCAAAATATGCCGCATCCGCCGCCCCGACCATACGCTTGCAGATGCCGGGCGACGTAAAGACCTCCGCGTGCTTGCGCGTGCGCGCCGACTGTTCCTCCATCGCCTTGCGCGCCCGCGTCTTGATGACGTCCGACTGCGCCCCCGTCATCAGCGACGGCAGCATCTCATCGTCACGCCGATAGACATCGCCGCGCGCACGATAGGCATCGGTTGCCCATATGATATTGCCGCGCGTCGTCTTATCCGCAAGGAGGTCATTCAAACGCCCCATCGCATGAAGGCGCAGAATCTCATCCTGTATCCCAACAATCAAAAAGGCTCCTCCTCTTGTGACCTTGAGTGAGCAGCCTTTTTTGAGCGATTTTCTATTACAATATCGTGTAGTATATTATTTGTTTCCGTATCATCTATAGTTCAAGATATAAAACGAAAGATTTCGTTATAGAATATCCTCTCTTTTTGTAGTATTATAAACTCGAAACGAATAGTGACCGGCCTATAAAATACTACACATTTATGCAAAAACAATTTACAATTCTTCTCTTTTTCCATAGATTGCCGCACGATAACGAAAGGTGGCAAGCGGCATATTGCACTCCTTTGCCGCTGCCGTCCCCGTTACTTTTGCGTTTTTCCAACGCAGATACACCTCGGGGAAGTTCTCCGGCAGCGGGCGGCGCGGTCTGCCGAATCGTACGCCCCGCGCCTTCGCCGCAGCAATTCCCTCCGCCTGCCGCTGCCTGATGTTGACACGCTCGCTCTCCGCAACGAAGGAGAGTACCTGCAATACAATATCGCTCAAAAACGTCCCCATCAGATCCTTTCCTCGCCTCGTATCGAGGAGCGGCATATCAAGCACCACAATGTCAATCGCTTTCTCTTTTGTCAAAATACGCCACTGCTGCAAAATCTCCGCATAGTTCCTGCCAAGTCGATCAATGCTCTTGATATACAGCACATCGTCCCGCCCCAAACGCCGCAGCATCTTCCGATAGGCAGGGCGTTCAAAGTCCTTCCCGGACTGTTTGTCCACATAGATATTTTTCCGAAGAATCCCTAGCTCCTCAAGCGCTATCATCTGCCGTGCCTCATTTTGATCGCGGCTACTAACACGAACATATCCATAAACGCACCCCATATATCCTCCTTTATTTTCTCATAAATAACGTCGGTATCATTATAAGACTTTTTATCCTTCCCTTGGTAGATTATGCTGTTTCTTACGCCTAAGAGAGGATTGTCAGAAATACCAGGCAGCACGATACGAAGACAACAAAAATCCCCATCCCCGGCATAGTAAAATGTAGGGGATGGGGAATCCTGTATGAGGATTATGAAGGCCGTTATAGACATACCAATTCATTTTTGTTAAACTATAAATTAAGTTATGGAAGGGAGGAATGTCATGCGCGCCATCGGCATTATCGCCGAATACAATCCCTTTCATCATGGACATCGCTATCAGCTAACGGAGCTGCACCGTATGTTCCCTTCATCAGATGGGATTATCATCGCTATGAGCGGCAGTTTTTCCCAGCGCGGCACACCGTGTATACTCGATAAATGGACACGGGCACGGCATGCCGTCGAGGGCGGCGCCGATCTTGTTCTCGAACTGCCCTTTGTCTTTTCCTGTCGAAGCGCGCAGGACTTCGCACGCGGCGGGGTGTCCCTGCTTGCAGCGCTCGGTATCGTCGAACGCCTTGCTTTCGGCACCGAGACACACGACATTGCGCCGTTAAAGTACATCGCTGCATCGATTGATACGCCGGTCGTTCAGGGACGTCTGCATTCCTACATAAGTGCAGGCGATTCCTATGCCGCAGCTCTGTCACGTGCTGCAGCCGATAAAAGTATCCCCGAAGAAATGCTGCGTTTACCAAATAACATCCTTGCCATAGAGTATTTACGTGCCCTTTGCCGGAGTACTTTCGAAATTTCCCCCATTGCCATCCCGCGCAGCACAGCAAGCCATAACGATACCGCACTCTATCCGGGTATTACAAGTGCATCCTCGATTCGCAGTGCGCTCTATGAGAGTATACCACCGTGGGAACGACTCGCCGACAGCGTCCCCCCCTCGGTATACGCCGATCTTCGTACAGTGTACGAGACAAAGCTCCCCAACGAAAATAAGCTGCTCTCACTCTTGCGCTACACCCTCCTCACATCGAGCAACAGTGAACGGGAGGAGATCCTCGGTGTTACAGAAGGGATCGAAAATCGTCTGATCCGCACACTCCAAAAAGTGAACGACTATGACGACCTTCTCACGGCTGCGGCAACAAAACGCTATACACGCAGCCGCATTGCCCGTCTTATCCTCCATCTCCTGATCAAATTCAAAAAGGCGCAGGCAGCACGTTTTGATACCCATGGAGCGACCTATATTCGCCCGCTCGCTTTCAATGTACGTGGACAAGAGCTGCTGCGTGCAATCAAAGAGCATACACACCTCCCCATTATCACACGAACGGCAAAGTTTTTAACCTCAAACAACCGATCATTTTCGGGACGGCTCTCTCTCCTGCAAGAGATGCTTGCTTTTGATACGTTGGCAACAGATCTTCGTCTGCTGACAGTGCTTCAACATACAAATCAAACTTCGGATTTCATCACGCCGCCATGCGTGATTCTCTCTACACCGAAAGGATGAATATCATGTGTCAAAATGTCAATCTGTCTGATCTCCTCGTGCTTGACGTTCTGCGCGACGATCCTGTTCTTTCATTTCTCGCTGCTCCTGAGGATGAACCGACTGCCAAAAAGTACTGTATATCCGCCCTTATTGCCGCAGCAGAAACGCACGGGCTGAGCGGCAACCTGCTGCCCCGTTATTTGCTTCACGTCCTGACGAGCCGGGCAAATCTCGTCTCTGAGACAATGGAACGCACGGATCTGCCCCCCGGTACAAGTCTGCGGGATGTTTTTTACCATGACATCAGGTTGCTCTATCCATTGCTCACAGCACCGACGAGTATATTTCTCGGTGAAACGCTCCTGGATAATTACGAGCCGACCCGGAATATATATGGAAAAACGGAAGATTTTCTGCTCCCGGGCGTTGCCGGCGCAAGCTCGCCGGAAGAATACGCAGAAATTCTTCTTGCTTTCTATGCCAAATACGGCTATGGCGATCTTGCCGCCTACGCAGCCTTCTGTTGGGATATCGCCGAAAATACACTGCGCGGAATTGTAGACTTTGAGCGACCGCGCATGAGCGACCTCGTCGGATATGAAAGGCAAAAGGAGCAGCTCATCCACAATACGCGCTCTTTTGTTGAGGGAAAGCCATCCAACCATGTGCTCCTCGTCGGCGCACGCGGCACGGGAAAATCGACGGCAGTCAAAGCGCTTGCCGGCATGTATGACGATATGGGGCTGCGGCTCCTTCAGGTCACAAAGGATCAGCTTTGGCTGCTCCCGGATATCATGGCACAGCTGCGGCGCTTTGCAAGTAAAAAATTCATCATTTTCCTCGACGATCTTTCATTCGAGGATTCTGACGCCGAGTTCAAGACGGTCAAATCCGCCATCGAGGGCGGCGTCTCATCCTGTCCGCCGAACGTCCGCCTCTATGCGACCTCTAACCGCCGCCATCTCGTACGCGAGACATGGCGTGACCGGCAGCAAGATGAGCTCTATCGTGATGACGCCATGCACGAAACCATTTCTCTCGCCGATCGGTTTGGACTCATCATCCAATATCATACACCGGATCAGGAAGAGTATCTCGCGATCATCGACTATCTCCTGCGACAAAAAGGAATTGCACTGACAAAAGAAGAGCTGCATCTCGCGGGACTTCGCTGGGAGCTGACACACAGCGGACGCAGCGGACGCACTGCGCAACAATTTGTCGCACATTATTTAGGGACACATTAAACGCATCTATAAAACGTTCAGCAATAAACGGAAATAGCCAGCGGTACGGTGTGAACACGCAGCGGAAGTACCGGTCCGCACTCGCCGTCAAGATCGCTGCATAACTCCTGCTCCGTTTGAATTTCAAACGATCGTGCGCGGATATGCAGGATGCTCTCTTTCTCCGTAATGGATTTTCCGGAAAACAGGTCTGCCGCAACGGACATAAACTGCGGCAGACTTATTTTTTTTACCGCAAGCAGGTCAAGCATTCCATCGTCAACGGAAATATCCGTACCAATACGTTTCATCCCTGCAACGACAGGACTGTTCGCCACGACAAAGAGAAAAATGTCCTCTTCATAGGTCGCACCATCCGCCAAAATACGCACGGGAAATGAGTGCAGGCGCGGGATTTCGCCAAGCCCTTTCAAGTAATATGCCACCCTGCCGAGTGTATTCTTATAGGTAGATTTTACCTCGTGCGCGATACCCGTGAGCATTCCCGCGCTGACTACGTTGACGAAATATCGCTTGCTGTCCTCAAGGACTCCTAAATCCACACGGCGCGACTCCCCTGCCGCAATGCGCTCAATATAGCTTTCCCAATCATCATGAATCCCAAGATAGGTGGCAAAATCATTTGACGTACCGCTGCCAAAAATACCGAGCGGGATATCCGCATCCGCCTCGATCATTGCGTTTACGACCGTGTGCACGGTGCCGTCACCGCCCGCGGCAATCACACCGTCCGGATGCAGATCAATTAGGAACCGGCTGATATTATCCAAAGTGCCGCCGCGCGTCCGGTACGGACAAAGTACCATCCCATGCCGCTGAAATGAGTCAATCAACCAATCCAGTTTGACCTTGAACAGCGCATTCCCTGAAACAGGATTATAGATTAACGCAAGTTTTCTCATGCCTTAAAAACCCCAATTCGCTGCAAAAACCGAATACCCACTGAACCGATCATCGGCAGGCGGCGCAGATCATCCTCGATCAATCCGCGCAAGAGAATCATCGCAGCAATATAGACGATGCATCCAACGAGCACCGCACCAAACGTCGATATCGCCGCAATGCCCCACCATACAAGCGTCCATGTGTAAAATCCGTAGACCGACGCCCCCATAATTCCGGCGGCGCAGATCGTCTTAAACAACTGCAGCAACTCGATGCGGTACCCGATAAACCGATAGATAAAATACAGATTAATGAGTGCAGCAACGCCCATATCGGCAGCCGTCGCCCACGCAGCGCCCATGATGCCAAGCCACGGAATCGCTGTGAGCTGCCAATTCAGGAACACCTTTGCACCTGCCGCAAGAATCATATTCACCATGGGAATGGTCGGATGCCCCAACCCCTGCAGTATCCCTGTCGATACCTGATGCAGTCCGAGCAGGATAATACTTACCGCCGAGATCATAACGGCGGGACCCGCGCCCGGCGCATTGTAAATCAGGCTCGAAATCGGGGTCGCCAGTATGAATACAATGACAAACGCTGGAAAACAGACAAAATTCGAGATGCGCACCGACGCCGCCGTCTGATCATAGACACGCACCTGATCGCCAAGGACGCGCGACTCCGAAATCGCAGGCACAATGCTCATCGCCATTGACGCCGTGAGTATCGTTGCGAGATTGACAAGCGGAACCGCCATGCCGTTCAGGTAGCCAAACAACTCCGTCGCCTCGCTGATGCTGTAACCTGCTGCCTCCAGACGCTGCGGAACAATCATGAGATCAAGGTTTGATACGACAGGAAGCATGATGCTTGCCGCCGAAACGGGGAGCGCCAGCTTAAAGATGCGCTTGATAATTGAGCGGCGCGACTCATATGCCGCTCCCGGCAGAGGTTTAAGATCCGTACCGTAGTCGCGCGCAATGTCACGTTCCAATTTGATGTGAAAATAGACAAGGACGATTAACCCTGTCACCGCCCCTGCAAGAGCGCCAAGTGAGGCTCCCGCAGCGGCATAATCCAGCCCCCACGGCATGAGGAGGCTCGCCAATACGATCATCGTTACCACGCGAAAGATCTGTTCCACGATCTGTGAGACTGCCGTCGGCGTCATCCGCTGCCAACCTTGCAGATAGCCGCGGGAGCTTGCGAGCAGGGTCACGAAAAAAACTGTCGGTGCGAGCACCACAACAGCCTTATACGCACGCGCATCACGGATGAACTGCCACTCGATAAGCCAGTCTGCCGCCAAATATGTCAATATCGAAAAGAAAAGCCCCGTCAGCAGCATGAACATCATAGAAATACGAAATACACGCTTTGCCCCATAGATATCCTGGAGAGCCACACGCTCCGCCGTAATAATGGAAATCGCAACGGGCACGCCTGCCTGCGACACTGTCATGGCAAAAAAATAAATGGGAAAAGCCATCTGATACAGCCCGATGCCCTCGCCGCCGAGGATGCGGGAAACAAAGATCCAATTCAGCGACCCGATGACCTTGACGACGAATCCTGCTATCGTCAGGACAAAGGTTCCTTTAAGGAAGGATTCGCCCTTGCTGCTTTTCCCTCCGGAAACATCTATCTCACGAATGAGAAACACCGCCTCAATGATATTTAATATGACTATATTGTGATATTTACCAATAAATTATATCATATGGTACTCCCGCTAGCAATGTGAAGAATCACAGATCGGCAGACTTTTCTCAAAATAAAACCCTCCCGGTGTATCTATGCTACACACAGGAGGAACTAAAGAATAATATAATTATGTGCGTGCCGCCTTGACCGCTGCGAAGCCTTTCTCTGCCGCGGCGATCGTGCGGTCAATGTCCGCATCGGTATGTGCGCCCGACATGAATACGGTTTCGAACTGCGAGGGTGCGAGATAAATGCCCTCGTCCAGCATGGTCTCGAACCAGATGCGGAACGCGTCTTGGTCGGCGGCGACGGCATCGTCGTAGTTATAGACTTCGCGATTAATGAAGAAGATGCCGAACATTGATCCCGCCTGATGCGCGCAAATGGGAACGCCGTATTCTTTGGCGATGCGCTGCCAGCCGAGGAGGAGATTCTTCGTCTTGAGTGTCAGCACGCGGCTGTAATCCGGTGCGCCGTCCTCCGGCTCTGCCGTGATGATCCGCAGCGTCTCGATGCCCGCTGTCATGGCGAGCGGATTGCCCGAGAGCGTCCCCGCCTGATAGACGGGACCCGCGGGCGAGACGCGCTCCATGATCTCGCGGCGTCCGCCGTATGCGGCGACGGGAAGCCCCCCGCCGATGATCTTGCCGAGACAGGTGAGGTCGGGGCGAATGCCGTACGCCGCCTGTGCGCCGCCGAGCGAGGCGCGGAATCCGCACATCACCTCGTCAAAGATGAGGAGCGTCCCGTGCCGCTCCGTCAGCTCGCGCAGGAGTGAAAGGTAGCCTTGCCGCGGGAGGACGAGCCCCATGTTGCCCGCGACCGGCTCTACAATGACGGCGGCGACGACATCGCCCTCGCGCTCCATCACGGAACGAATCGCCTCCTCGTCGTTATACGGCACGGCGATCGTATCCGCCGCCGTGCCCGGCGTCACGCCCGGCGAGCTCGGCACGCCGAACGTCGCCATGCCGGAACCGGCGCTCACGAGCAGACTGTCGCTGTGCCCATGGTAGCAGCCGACGAACTTCACGATCTTATTGCGCCCCGTATATCCGCGCGCAAGGCGCAGTGCGCTCATCGTCGCCTCCGTCCCCGAGTTCACCATGCGGATGACCTCGATGGAGGGATAGACGGTCTGCACGAGCTTTGCAAGCTCCGTTTCAAGGAGCGTCGGCGCACCGTAACTCGTACCGCGCCCCACCGCCTCCCGGAGGGCGGCGACGACCTGCGGATGCGCATGACCGACGATCATCGGTCCCCACGAACCAACGTAGTCGATGTATTCGTTGCCGTCGATGTCATAGATTTTATCGCCCTCTGCGCGCGCGATAAAGAGTGGGTTGCCGCCCACGTTTGCAAAGGAGCGGACGGGACTGTTGACCCCGCCCGGCATATATTGTTTTGCCTCGTCAAAAGCCGCCTTGGACTGCGCTGTGTTCCGCATATTTCATCTCCTCACTCATTCAGCCATGCGGCGGCGTCGAGCGCATGATAGGTGATGATGATCGTCGCCCCCGCACGTTTCATACTCGTCAGGCTCTCCAAAACAATGCGCCGCTCGTCGATCCAGCCGTTTGCGGCGGCGGCTTTTACCATCGCGTACTCGCCGCTGACATTATAGACCGCGATCGGGCGATCCGTCGTATCGTAGACGCGCCGCACAACGTCGAGATAGGCGAGCGCGGGCTTCACCATGATGATGTCCGCGCCCTCGTCACAGTCGAGCTGGGCTTCCTTGAGCGCTTCGCGCACATTCGCGGGATCCATCTGATACTGTCTGCGGTCGCCAAAGGAGGGCGCGCTGTCCGCGGCATCGCGGAAAGGTCCATAGTAGGCGGATGCATATTTGACCGCATAGCTCATGATGCTCGTATTGACAAAGCCCTCGGCATCAAGCCCCGCGCGAATCGCCGCAACGCGTCCGTCCATCATGTCGGACGGCGCTACGATGTCCGCGCCCTCACGCGCCTGACTGACCGCCGTTTGAACGAGATGCGGCAGTGTCGCATCGTTGTCCACGTATTTGCCGTGCAGTTCGCCGCAGTGCCCATGACTGGTATATTGGCAAAGGCAGACATCCCCGACGACGAGAAGCTCCGGAACGGCTTCCTTGATCGCGGCAATCGCCCGCTGCACGGGGCTCGCGGGATCCCATGCGCTCGATCCGATCTCGTCCTTATAGGCAGGCAGTCCGAACACCTCGACGGCGGGGATGCCGCAGGACGCGACGAAGCGCGCAAGCTTCGCGGCGTTATCTACAGAGTAGTGAAAACAGCCGGGCATACTCGGAATCTCTTCCTTGATGTACTCGCCCGGCACGACGAAAATCGGATAGACGAAATCGCGCGGCGACAGTTCCGTCTCGCGCACGAGATCGCGCATTCCCGCGGATATGCGCAGTCGGCGCGGACGCTGAATCATATTCATTGTATATACTCCTTGATGCTGCGCACAAGCCCGTCAATCGTATACTCCTTTGCCACGATGTCGGGTTCGAGCGCAAACGAACGCGCCGTATCCGCCGTGACGGGACCGATGCAGGCGATTTTGACCTGCTGCAGGGGCGTGATATTGCCGAGCATTTTGACAAGATTTTTAACGGTCGAAGAACTGGTAAACGTCACCATGTCTATCTCGCCGCTCGCGAGACGCTGCGCAATCGCGGCGTCCTCGATCTCCGGCACAGTCTCATAGGCGGCGACTACATCCACGATCGCCCCGTGCGCGCGGAGCGTATCGGGCAGGACGTCCCGCGCTTCCTGCGCACGCGGCAGGAGAATGCGTGCGCGGGGCGGCAGGAGCGGGCGCAGCTCTTCTGCGACGGCTTCGGCGCGGAACTCCGGGGGAACGAGATCCGCCCGTATGCCGAACGCGCGCAACGCCGCCGACGTCGCCGCGCCGATCGCCGCGACCCTGGCGTAGCCGAGTGCGCGCGTGTCCTTTCCCGCCGCATGAAGGCGCGCAAAGAAATGCTCCACGCCGTTGACGCTCGTGAAAATCAGCCACTGATACGCGTTCAGCTCCGCGATCGCACCGTCGAGCGCCGCATAGCCGTCCGCAGGAGGGGCGATGCGGATGACGGGCGCCTCGATGCAGGCGGCGCCGAGTGCCGTGAGTTTTTCCGTCAGCGCCGATGCCTGCGCGCGCGCGCGCGTCACGAGAATCCTCTTGCCAAAGAGCGGACGCGTCGCCGGGCGGTCAAACCAGCGCAGATTGTCGCGCAGTTTGACCACATCGCCCACGATGAAGATTGCGGGCGGACGTATCCCCGCGCGCACGACCGTCTCCGCGGCTTCGCCCACCGTCGTGACATAGGTCTCCTGCTCGGGATGCGTCCCCCAGCGAATGAACGCCGCGGGCGTGTCGGCAGGGCGGCCATGCTCGATGAGTTTTTTTGTAATCACGGGGATATTTGCAACGCCCATGAGGAATACCAGCGTGTCCACGCCCGTCGCAAGGTGCTCCCAGCGAATGTTCGAGTGTGCCTTCGTCGGATCCTCATGCCCTGTGACGACGGCAAATGACACGGCAACGCCGCGGTGCGTCACGGGGATGCCCGCATAGGCGGGAACGCTGACCGCAGAGGTCACGCCCGGCAGAATCTCAAAGGGAATCCCGCGCTCCAGCAAGAGCAGTGCCTCTTCGCCGCCGCGCCCAAAGACGAAGGGGTCGCCCCCCTTGAGCCGAACGACCGTCTTTCCCTCCGCCGCCTTGTCGGCGAGGAGCACATTGATGTCCTCTTGGCGCATCGTGTGCTTGGAGGACTGTTTTCCAACGTAGATGAGCTCGGCATCCGCCGGCGCATAGGAAAGAATGCTCTCGTCGGCGAGATGATCATAGACGACGACCTCCGCGCGTTTCATACACTCCATCGCACCCACGGTCAAAAGGCGCGGATCCCCGGGACCCGCGCCGACAAGAAAAACTGTTCCATTCATACGTTAATCCCTATCTCTTTCAAAATCTCACGTCCGCCCATATCGAGCAGTTCCTCCGCAAGCGCGACGCCGATCTGCGCCGCCTGCGCCGGACGTCCCGACGCACGGGAGCGGCAGACGCGCATCCCGTCCACGGACGCAATCATCGCGTCCACATAGAGCATATCGCCGTCGCCGATCTCCGCATAGACACCGACGGGAATCTGACAGCCGCCCTCCACCCGACCGAGGAAGGCGCGCTCCGCCGCCGCCGCCGCCGTCATGTCCGCATCGCACATGAAACCGATCGCCGCGCAAATCTCCGCATCGTCCGCACGGCACTCAATGGCGAGCGCCCCCTGCCCTACGGCGGGCAGCATCATCGCCCGCGGCAGAACCGATCGGATGCGATCGCCGAGCCCGAGCCGCCGCAACCCCGCCGCGGCGAGCACAACGGCGTCAAACTCCCCCGCGTCGAGTTTTTCAAGGCGCGTATTCACATTGCCGCGCAGATCGAGGAGGACGAGATCGGGACGCACTGCGAGGAGCTGCGCCCTGCGGCGCAGGCTTGAGGTCCCGACCCGCGCCCCTGCGGGCAGTTCCTCAATCGCTGCATATTGATTGCTGACGAAGGCATCGCCCGGGTCAAGGCGCGCGGTAATGGCGCCGATAATCAGCCCTGCGGGAATCTCTATCGGCATATCCTTCAGACTGTGCACCGCAATATCGATGTCCCCCGCGAGCATCGCCTGCTCGAGCTCTTTGGTAAAGAGCCCCTTGCCGCCGATTTTGGCGAGTGGCGCATCGAGGATCTTATCCCCCTTTGTCGTCATCTTTTTCAGCACGACCGTGACCGAGGGATGACACTTTTGCAGCTCTCCCGCGACAAACTTCGCCTGCCACAGCGCAAGCTTACTTGCCCGCGTACCGATAGTGATTGTGCCGCTGTTCACTTGTTCCCGTCTCCCCTATCGCATCCAACTTAAAGAGCGAACGCATCGCCGCGATGTAAAACGCCTCGTCCGCAGTGCCCGCAGACGCGCGCAGCTTCATCATCGGGATCCGCAAAATCTTGCGCACGATCATACGGCTCATATGTTCGACCTGCCGCTCCTCTTCCTCCGAGAGATCCGGAAGCTTTGCGCTCACGCGCTTGATCTCGCGTTCCCGAATGCGTTCGCAGCGTCCCGAGAGGAGCGCCATGAGCGGCTGGAAGGACAGATATTTGAACCGTTCGAGGAGCGACGCGACATCCTCCTGCACGATCCGCTCCGCCTTCACCGCCTCCTCCCGGCGCTCGCCGAGATGTTCATCCACGACAGCCTCGAGCGCGTCGATATTATAAAGCTCAATCCCCTTGATATTCGTCACATCCGGATCCACATCGCGCGGCACGGCAATATCGATGAAGAAAATTTTCTTCCCATGGCGGCGTGCCATCAGTCGGCGCGCCTCCCATGCCTTAACCACATAATGCGGCGCACCGGTCGAGGTGACAACAACGTCCACGCCGACCGCATACTCCATCGCGCGATCAAAGGGAATCGCCTCCCCCCCAATATGCTCTGCAAGGCGCTCCGCACGCTCAAGATGTCGATTCGCCACATAGATGGTCTCTATCCCGTGAGAACGCAGATGCTCCGCCGTCAGCTCCGCCATCTTGCCTGCACCGAAGATCAGTGCGCTACAGCCGCCGAGTCCTCCAAGCGACGCCGCCGCAAGCTCGACCGCCGCATAGCTGACCGATACGGAACGATATGCGATGCGTGTCTCCGTACGCACGCGCTTGCCGGCCGCGATCGCGCGGTGAAAGAGCAGGTTGAGCACCGTGCTCGTCGCCCCTGCCTCGCGCGCGATCGCATACGCCTCCTTGACCTGCGAGAGAATCTGCCCCTCGCCCAAAACGAGGGAGTCAAGGCTCGCCGCCACGCGGAAGAGATGCGTCACAGCCTCCTCGTCCGTATAGGTATAGAGGTATTCGTCAAGATCCTGCCCGCCCTGCGTCAGGTCGTTCAAAAATTGGCGCAGTGCCTCCGCACCGCGTTCGTGATCCTCCACGGCGGCGTAAAACTCCGTTCGATTGCATGTCGAGAGCACGACTAAACCGCTCAGCCCGTCGTACTCCCCCAGATTTACCAGTCCCGAACGCAGCTCCTCACGCGAGAACGAAACCCGCTCGCGCACCTCCACAGGCGCCGTTCTATGATTGAGCCCTAATGTTAAGAGCCGCATGTCGTAACTCAGCCTCCGCTTTCTCTAACTCTCCGTCTCGAACCATCGATAAAATATCGTCTCGTACCGCCGTCCGCCAAAACGCCGTGCGCTCCCTGCTCGTCGGAAGTGCCTCCCGCATCTCTGCACGCAGTACCGCCACATAATCCAGCCACATCTCAAAAGAGGGCGGATAGAATTGCTCAAGCTCCATCCGTATCGCCCGCGCGAGTGCCGGACTATCGCCGCCCGTCGAGACGGTCAGCAGCAGATCACCGCGGCGCATGAATGCGGGCACTTGAAAATCCGAACGCGCCGCATCGTCGATTACATTCACGAGCGCTCCAATTCCCTCCGCCTCCGCTGCAGCAGCGGCGTTGGTTTCACGCGCATCCGTTGCCGCATAGACGAGGAACGCGCCGCACAGCATCCCGTACGCATAACACTCACGCCGCCACGTGATGCGCCCCGCCTCTGCAAGGGCGTGCAGCCCCGCGGTCGCCTCCGGCGCAATCACCAAGATGTTCGCCGTCGCATCCGCTGCGAGAATGCCGTGTACCTTACGCTCCGCCACCATACCACCGCCAACAACGACAACGCGCCGTCCCGTCAGATCAATATTCAGAGGATACAGCAAGGTACTCCCTCCCATAGAAAATATGAATACTGTTCATATTCGCATATTATACCGCAAAAACCTACAAAAAAAAAGAGCAGAAGACACAAACTCCGTTCTTTATAGTAATTATCAACAAACATATCAATATATGTTCATTTTAATTCTTCTTTTTCAAATCGTATAAGCTGCGGATAATCCGTCATATCTACACCGAGCGGCGTCACGGCGATGTATCCCTGCTCCACAGCATAGATGTCCGTACCTTCGCCCTTGTCCGTGTCGGAGACCTCACCCGCGACCTTGTAATGCACACGCCCGCCCTCCTCAATACGCTCAAAAGCGTTGATGTAGTCGCGCCCGCCCTGCCGGCAGAACACGAATTGCGGCGTGGCGTCCGCAAGTTTTTGCGGAAAGTTAATATTGAGCAGAAACGGCTTACGATACGAGATCAGCATACGCTCCATGAACGGCTCAAAATATGCCGCCGCCTCCGCAAACGAAATCTCGCTCCCCTCCGGCAGCGACAGCGCAAAGGAAGGAATCCCGTGGAAAAGTCCCTCGAACGCCGCACCGACCGTTCCCGAGTAGATCACATCCGTGCCGAGGTTTGCTCCGTGATTGATACCCGAGAGTACGACGTCCGGCATCTCCTCCGCAATCGCATCGAGATAGAGCTTGCCACAGTCCGCAGGCGTCCCGTCAATCGCCCACGCCTTGATCCCATGCACCGGATCAAACGTCTCATCCGCACGCACCTCAATCGCACTGCCAATCGTGAGCGCGTGGGACGTCCCGCTCTGCTGATGCATCGGTGCGGCAACGGTCACACGATGCCGCGCGGCAAGACTCCCCGCCAGCGTCCGCAGCCCCTCTGCCGCCACACCGTCGTCGTTGAGGATCAAGATCTTCACAAAGTGCCCCTCCAATGATGCCGTCATATACGAAAAGCAGGTTGGCTCCGCCAACCTGCTTTCCCCCAAAACCGCCGCAGCGGGAATCATGCATGGTGACCCACCACGGAATCGAACCGTGAACCTACTGATTAAGAGTCAGTTGCTCTGCCAGTTGAGCTAGTGAGTCCTATCGCGCATATGCGCAGAGCTATTATAGTGCAAGCACACTGCCGATGTCAATACTTATTGCCACGGAATCGTATTGACGATCGCCTGTACGGCTTCGACGGAGACAGGTTCTTCAAACGAGATCGAAAAGGTGTAGCCGGCACGTGCCCAAAGTGCAAGACTAACGAGTTTTTCCGTTCCCTTGACACGGATATATTGACGACCGACCTGGACGACCTGATTCACCTCGTAGATATTGCTGTCGCCGCTGATGTCGGAATCCCCCTTTGCCATGCGGAATAAAATTTCCTTCCCCGCATCATTACGGTAGAAAATCTCTGCGATCCGCCCATCAATGACGATGATATCCTTTTGCATATATCCAACGGGCAGGAGCGATGGAGTATAAACGGGAAGTCCAACAACCGCCCATGCGTCCCGTACGCTCGTATATTCTACGAGCGGTGAAGGGGCGGCGTCTGCATTCTCACTTCCCATGAGAAGCACTGATCCCATAATTGCCGCCAATAGAAAATACCTGAACCGATATTTTTTCATCGCTTTCTCCTTACTTTCTGTGTACAGTTTTCTTCCGAAATTCCACCTGTTTCTTTTGCGCGTTCGCGAGCATCTCGCGCGCATTTGCAAGCGCCGCCTCAGTCACGTCGTCCCCCGATGCCATACGGGCGATCTCGTGCATACGCTCCTCCTCGCTGAGCAAATCTACCTGCGTGACGGTCGCATCTCCCTTGACGGATTTCGAGATGTAGAGGTGTTCGTCCGCCATGCACGCGATCTGCGGCAGATGCGTGATGCAGAGCACCTGCTTGTACCCGGCGACATAGGCGATGCGCTCTGCGACCATCTGTGCCGTCCGTCCGCCCACGCCGGTGTCGATCTCGTCAAAGACCATGCTCGCGCCCGAGGTGTCGCGTGCGGCGACGATGGTTTTAATCGCGAGGGCAATACGCGAGAGTTCGCCCCCCGAAGCGATCTTCTCGAGCGGCTTTTCCGCTTCGCCGATGTTGGCGGAAAAGAGCATCCGCAGGCTGTCAGCACCGTTGCTCGTATATTTTTCCTCGGGCGTGACTTCGATGTGAAACCGCGCTTTGCTCATGCCGAGCTCCTGCAGTTCGCGTTCGATCTCGCCGGAAAGCTGCGCGCCGATGTCGCGGCGGCATGCGGTAAGCTCTGCCGCGCGCTCTGCAAGGTCACGAGCAAGGGCGGCAATCTCCTTATCGAGCTGCGCCATGTCCGTATCGTAATTGTCGATCGACTCCAGCTCCGCACGCACGGATGCGAGCCGTTCGAGCACGGCGGATACCGTTCCGCCGTATTTCTTTTTCAGGCGGTCAATCACGTCCATCCGCGTTTGGAGATGATCCAGATGCGCGGGATCGGCGTCGAGACTCTCGCAGTAGTCGCGCACCTCATAGGACGCCTCCTGCAGCGAGATATACGCTTCTTCGATCATGCTCTGCGCATTCGACAGCCCGGCGTCGTACCGCGCGATCTCGCCGAGATCGCGACGCACGACCGCAAGCGCGGTCAGCACCGCCGCACCTGCGGAACCGTCCTCGCTGAGCCGCGCGCTCGCTTCGGATGCATGATCCACGAGTTTTTCCATATGCGAGAGACGGCGAATCTCCGTTTCGAGTTCTTCGTCCTCTCCCTCCTGCAGGTCGGCATCGCTGATCTCCTGCTCCTGCCAGCGCAGCATATCCAGGCGCTCGCCAATTTCCTGCACCGTTTCCGCGCGTTCTTCACGCAGCGCGCGCTTTTCTCTCCACGCATCGTATACGCCGCGATATGCCGAAAGAAGTTGGGCGAGCGTGCCGTCTCCGTCCTCGAGCAGACGGCGCTGGCTATCCTCGCGCAGGAGCGCAAGGTTCTCATTTTGTCCGTGGATGTCCACGAGAAAAGGGGCAAGACTGCGTAAAAAGGTAACGGTCACATGACTGCCGTTGACGAGGACGGAGCTCTTGCCCGCGCGCGAAACCTTACGCACGATGATCAGCTCTTCTTCCTCGCAGTCAATTTCCTGCTCCGCAAGAACTGCGGCAAGTTCCCGGGCATCCGCATGGAGCGAAAAGACCGCCTCCACACGCAGCGCATCGCATCCGCTGCGGATCGCATCCGTTGAAATTCGCTGCCCGAGGATCGCGCCGAGCGCATCGATGAGGATGGACTTGCCGGCACCCGTCTCGCCCGTGAGAATGTTAAGACCGGCGCCAAACTCGACGGAGACGTCCTCCAGCAGAGCAAAGTTCCGAACGTGCAGACTTTTCAGCAAGACGCTCCCTCCTCTCAGTGAAGCAGTTCATGAATGCGTTCGGCGACGATCTCCGCCGCCTCTTTGGGCTTTACGAGTACGAAGATGGTATCGTCGCCCGCGACCGTGCCGAGCATCTCCTTCCAATCCGTCGCATCGAGCGCCGAGGCGACGGTGTTCGCGCCGCCGGGTACGGTTTTCACAAGGACGATGTTTTCGCTGAAATCACAATGCACCACGTTGTCCTTAAAAAGCCGCTTCATGCGCGTCTCGGAGAGCTGCACATGCTCCGGCGGGGATACGGCGTAGCGATAGCGTCCGCCGCCTGCGGGCACCTTGATCAAAAACAGCTCCTTGATGTCACGCGAGATCGTTGCCTGTGTCACGCGGACATGGCGTGCGCGCAGCGCCTCTGCAAGAGCTTCCTGCGTCTCGATGACGTCCTCTTCGATGATCTTCTTAATGAGGTCATGGCGCCGATTTTTCATTGCTCTCTCTCCTAGCAATTTCTCCACAGCTTTGTGCGTAGGGTTTGATAGTAATCCTTATCCGCAAATTTGATGATCCCCGCCCTCAGATCCGAACATTTCACCGTCACAGTATCGTCGGGGAGCACGGGAAAGGTTTCCTGCCCGTCGAGCGTGACAATGATGCTCTGCCGCATATCCACCAAATGAATATGCACGGCGTCCTCCTCGCGAATGACCAGCGGGCGGATATTGAGCGTGTGCGCGCAGATCGGCGTGAGGAGGTATCCTTTCACCATCGGGTTCATGATCGGCCCGCCCGCAGAGAGGGAGTACGCGGTCGAGCCCGTTGGGGACGCCACGATGAAGCCGTCCGCCTTGCACTCGAGCAGCGGCGTATCGTTGACGGCAAGTCCGAGCGCGATGATGCGCGCCACATCCCCCTTCATGACAACGATGTCGTTGATGGCATGACCGAGGAACTGCTCTTCTCCCGTCGGCTTGGTCACATATCCCGCAAGGAAGGGACGCTGCTCGACATGGTAGTCCCCACTGCAAAGCTGCTCCAAACGGCGTTCCAGCTCGTCCTGCTCGATGTCTGCCATGAATCCGAGCGTCCCCATATTGATGCCGCAGACGGGCACGGGATTCTCGGCATAGCGGCGGCAGATGCCGAGGAGGGTGCCGTCGCCGCCGAGGCTCAGGGCAAAATCCGCAGGAATCCGTTCAATATCGTCGACGCCGCAGTCCGGCATGTCAAATTCGACGGCGCGCTCGCGCGGCATCATCACGCGTGCGTCCCGCGCCGAAAAAAAATGTAAAATACGCCGCAGTATCTCGCGTGTCTCCGGCTTCATCAGATTTGGAAAAACGGCAATCGTCAGCATAGAGTTCTCAGCACCTCATCCATCCAGTGCGGTATGCGCCTGTGTCACAATATCGTGCACGAACGCGGCATCCATGGCGCTCCCGGCTCCCTTGAGAGAGAGGTACAGGAGATATTCGATATTTCCCTTCGGCCCCTTGACCGGCGAATAGGTCAGCCCCATCGGAATGAAGCCGATCTGCTCCGCGACGCCCACAACGGAGCGAACGACGTCCTCGTGCACGAGGGGATCGCGTACGACGCCGTTCTTTCCAACGCGCGCCTTCCCTGCCTCGAACTGCGGTTTAATCAGGGCAACGACCTCTCCTCTCTCGGAGAGAAGCGTCCGCACGACAGGCAGCACCTTATCCAGCGAGATGAACGCCACGTCGATCGAGGCAAAATCGAGCGGTGTGCCGAGTATCTCCGGTGTCACATTGCGGATATTCGTACGCTCCATGTTGACGACGCGTGCGTCCGTACGCAGTTTCCAATCGAGCTGACCGTAGCCGACGTCGATCGCATAGACCCGCGCTGCGCCGTTTTGCAGCATACAGTCGGTGAATCCGCCCGTCGACGCGCCGATGTCCGCCGCCGTCTTGCCCGTGAGCAGGATGCCGAACGTCTTCATGCCCTTGGCGAGCTTGATCCCGCCGCGGCTGACGTAGGGCAGATCCTCGCCTGTGACGCGCAGCCGGGCACCCGCGTCGACGGTCGTCCCTGCCTTGTCGACACGCCGCTCGTCCACGAGCACCTGTCCCGCCATGATGAGCCTTTTCGCGCGTTCCCTGCTGGGCGCGAGCCCCTGCGCCACGAGCAATAGATCCAAACGCTCTTTTTTCAACTTCTCTCCTACTGCTTTCGCCGAACGAGATACAGAACCAGTTCGCGCAGAAACGCCGCCTCATCGCCAAAGATATGAAGCGCATCCACCGCGCGCTCAACCGTCTGCCGGGCGAGCGACTGTGCCTCGTCCAGTGAGGTCAGCGTCACATAGGTGGACTTATGATTCTTCTCATCGCTGCCGACCGGTTTTCCGATGTCCTCGGCGGTGCCGATCACATCGAGAATATCGTCCGTGATTTGGAACGCCAAACCAAAGTGATCCGCATATGCCGTGAGCGCGGCAAGCTGTTGCTCCGAAGCGCCCGCAAGTATGGCACCGCTGCGCAGCGCCGCGCGGAAGAGCGCCCCCGTCTTGCCCATGTGGACACGCCGCAGTTCTTCCATGGAGATGCGCCGATTCTCCGCCTCGAGATCGAGCATCTGACCTCCGACCATGCCCTCCGCTCCTGCTGCGCGGCTCATCTCATCCACGACGCGCAGCAGACGCTCGGCGGGCACATCCTGCTGACGCAGAATCATGGTAAATGCAAGCGTCAGGAGCGCATCTCCCGCGAGAATCGCCGTCCCCTCATCATATGCCTTATGATTCGTGAGTTTGCCGCGCCGATAGTCGTCATTGTCCATGGCGGGCAGGTCATCATGGATGAGCGAGTAGGTATGAATCATCTCGAGCGCGCACGCCGCCGTGATGAACTTCGTTCCGTCCGCGCCGACCGCATCCGCCGCCGCCATCAGGAGAATGGGGCGCAGACGCTTTCCGCCCGCCATGAGACTGTATGCCATCGATGCGCGGAGTTTATCGTCCAAAATATCGGTGCGGTCGAGTTCCGCCTGCAAGGCGCGCTCCACAAGCGTCCGGCGCGACTGCCAAAGTTCCTTCATCTCAGCCCCCAATCCGAAGCTCCTCTTCGCGCACGCCGTCCGCCGTCTCGGTTACAAGTAGATCCATCGTCTCCTCGGCACGCTTCAAGGATTTTACGCAAAAATCGGACAGCTTGATACCCTCCGAATACTTTGCCATGAGATCGGCAAGAGACATCTCCCCGCCCTCGATCTCCGAAACGATTTGCTCTAACTGCGACAACGCTTCCTCAAAGGTCTGTTCTTTCTTACGCGCCATGCTGCGCCTCCTTTGCTCCATCCGCCACAACGGCGCTCACTTTTCCGTCTGCAAAGGTGATGCAGACGGCGTCCCCCGGGGAGAGTTCCTTTGCTCTGCGCACCGTTTTTCCGTCCTTTTCCACAACGCTGAATCCGCGATAGAGGAGCTGCACGGGGTTCAGCAGCTCCAGCCGCCGCAGCGTCAACTCCAGCCTGTGCCGCAGGTCGCTGCGCCGGCGATCCGCAGCGTCCGAAAGCCGCTGTGTCATACGATCCGTACGCTGCATATAACGCGCGAGGAGCAGTTTTGGATTCCTACGCCACGGGTGTTCGTGGAGCGTCTGCAGACGCATCTGCGCCTGCGCGAGATACCGTTTTCGCGCAGTGTCCAAACGAGTAGACAGTCCCGCGATCTGCCGTGCGATCTCCGCGCCGTCTGGAACGGCAAACTCCGCCGCCTGCGACGGCGTTGCCGCCCGTCGGTCGGCGGCAAAGTCCGCCAGCGTCGTGTCCGTCTCATGACCGATGGCAGAGATCACCGGAATGCGGGAGTCATAGATCGCACGCACCACGGGCTCTTCGTTGAACGCCCACAGATCCTCGGCGGAGCCGCCGCCGCGCCCGACGATGAGCACGTCCACGGGATATTTCTTGTTGAAGAATCGGATCGCCGCGGCGATCTGCCCCGCCGCTTCCGTTCCCTGTACGAGGACGGGGTGCAGAACGAGCCGGACGCCGTTCCACCTGCGCTTTGACACCTTGTAAATGTCGCGCAGAACTGCGCCCGCCTCCGAGGTGACAATGCCGATGCGCTTCGGAAAGCGCGGCAGCGGCTTCTTGTGCGCCTCGTCAAAGAGACCTTCGGCGCGCAGTTTTTCTTTGAGCTGCTCAAAGGCGAGCGCCAACATGCCCGCGCCTTCTACGTTGATGCTAGTTGCATACAACTGATAGGCACCGTCGCGCTCATAGACGGAGATATTTCCGCCGACGATGACCTGCATCCCGTTTTCCGGCGTAAACCGCAGATTGCGCGCATAGCCGTTGAACATCACGCATTTCATGCTGGCCGCGGCATCCTTGAGTGTAAAGTAACAATGCCCCGAGGGATACCGCTTGAAGTTGGAAAGCTCGCCGCGTATCAGGATGTCCGAGAGAATCGCTTCTCCCTCGAACATACTCTTGATATAGCGCGTTACGTCGCTGACACTATGAACCGTCATAATTACCTTCTATGTACAGATTTGATAAAAAAAGACCCGGTGCGCGAACGTATCGCGCAACGGATTTTCTTCAAGACAGCGCCTTTTGCATCGCCGACAAGATGCCGTTCACATAACGACCTGCGTCTTCCGCGCCGTATTTTTTTGCAAGCTCCACAGCCTCGTTGATGGCGGTGCCGGGATCGATGCGCTCCTCTTGATAATACATTTCGTAGAATGCCATGCGGATGAGATTGCGGTCAACGCCCGGCATACGCTCGAGCTTCCACTCTTTTGCCGAACGCGCGATCGCGGCATCGATCTCCCCGAGCGCGGCACGCGTCCCTCGGACAAGCCCCTGCGCATAGGGAAGATCCTTCTCTTTCAGCCCCTCAACCGCGCCGGCGGCAATTTCGCTCACATCATGAAGCGATGCCTCATTCGCAGAAAAATCCATCTGAAACAGCGTCAAAAGAGCAGCTTCCCGTGCGTGTCTCCGACTCATCTAACCCTCCGAAACAGTCGCTGCACAAAAGCACTCTCCATCATATCCTCACGTATCTCCGCCCATGTACCTCTGCGCTCCGCCCATCGACCGATATACATGCCGACGAGTGCGCAGACAATACAGAATATCGTCCGCCAAAACCCAAATAGGAGCACAAAAATCGCAAAGAGCGCACCCAGCAAAAGCCCCAGAGAGCGCCCTCTGTTATTCTGCCACTCATCCTGCAGGAAACGGATAATTTGTTCTTTCATATCCGACCTCCCACATCACATAACACGCTTTTTCGACTGCGGCGCAGCACTCGAAACATCTGTCACGCGAATCGAAATCGGAATCCCCTCAATGCCAAGCAAGTTCAGGAGTTCCTGCCGAATACGTTCCGTCATCTGTTCCGAAACCGGGGAGAGATGTGCCTGCGCCGACAGACCAAGCTCAAGATCAACCTGAAGCGGGGCGGCATTCTCATTTTTCTGCGGCGGCACACAGACGCGTGCGGATACATCTCGTACGCCAGATATGCCAAGCGCTATGCGCTCGATAATACCTCGAACGGCGGAGAGCTCCACTTGTACGGCACCTGCCGGCGTATCCACAACCATGATCTCTCCATGCGCTCTTCCTGTCTCCGAACGCCCGGAAAAGACTGCAAAGAACAGCTTTAATCCGATCAAGAATACCACCGCGCACACTGCGGGAAACTCAGGCTGCACGAGCGCAAAACGCATCTCATTGAGCCAAATGCTCTCGGGCAGCAGCCGAAGCGCCGCGGCAGCCGCAAGTGCCGCAACTGCCATGAGCAACAGGGCGGACGGCAACAGCAGCAAGCGATTCAATATACCCATGGTTCCGTGCCTCACGCGCGCTTATCGAACGCGCACTTCCTCAACCTTCGGCTCCTCTTCGGGGAATCCGACGCCCTGCACGTGTACGTTGACCTCAACGACGGTGAGTCCCGTCATCGTCTCGATCGCACGCTTGACGTTTTCCTGTGCCGAAAGCGCAACCTCAGGAATGCGGATGCCGTACTTCACGATGATGTAGAGATCGACAGCAGCTTCCTTCTCACCGACCTCAACCTTTACGCCCTTCGAGAAATTCTTGCGCCCGAGCATCTCGGCGATGCCGCCCGCAATTCCGCCGCTCATGCCGGCGATTCCCTCAACCTCCGTAGTCGCAAGCCCCGCGATGATGCTGACGACCTCGTCCGCCACGCGAATCGTGCCGAGCCCCGTTTCCTTCTTGACAGCGTCCTTTGCATTTTCCATTTTCATATCCTCCATTCCTCAGTGAACCTCTTCTTTGTATTTTTATGCGCGCTCGATGTAGTTGCCCGTACGCGTATCGATACGGAGCACATCGCCCTCATTGATGAAGAGAGGAACGCGCACCTCATAGCCGGTCTCCACTTTTGCCATCTTCGTTGCCCCCGTCGCGGTATTGCCCTTGACGCTTGGCTCGCACTCGACGACCTTCAGGCTGACGGAGTTGGGCAGCTGGATGCCGATGATGCGCCCCTTGAACTGCTGCACCGCAACCTCCATGTTCTCCATGAGGTAGTTCAGCGCGTCGCCAAGCTGCTCTCGAGTGAGTTCCGTCTGCTCGAATGTCTCCGTATTCATGAACGTGTAGACGTCGTCTGCCTCGTAGAGATACTGCATCGTATGCGTCTCGAGATGTGCTGCCGGCATCTTCTCATTCGGGTTAAACGTACGCTCAACCACAGCGCCGGTCTCAACGTTCTTGATCTTCGTACGGACGAATGCTGCACCCTTTCCCGGTTTCACATGTTGAAAATCGATAATCTGCCAAACGCCTCCATCGTATTCAATCGTGAGACCTGTGCGAAAATCGGTGCTGTTAATCATATTGTTCAGTCCTCCATACTATCAATCATCACTTGCTATTATAGCGGTTTTATATGCAGATTTCAATAAATTCTTTTGGCGCATGCGTCAGCGGCTCGCCGGCGGTCTCCGTAACGAGCACCGTATCCTCAATGCGGATGCCGCCCCACCCGGGAATATAGACGCCCGGTTCGTCCGTGATCAGCATATTTGTGCGCATCGTATCTTTGCCGAACTTCGACAGGCGCGGCTCTTCATGTATCTCAAGGCCGAGACTGTGCCCAAGTCCGTGTCCGAAATATTGATTCAAGTTATATTTCCGCAAAATGTTGCGCGCCGCCTCATCCACAGCAACGCCCGTCACGCCGGGGCGAATGGCGGCGAGCGCGGTCTTTTGTGCCGTCAGTATGGCGTCGTAGCATTCCTTTTGACGCTCGTCCGCATGTCCGATGCATATCGTACGCGTGATGTCCGAGTGATAGCCGCGGTACACCGCGCCAAAATCCATGGTCACGAGTTCGCCCAAGGCGATCTCCTTATCCGTCGCCGTGCCGTGCGGCAGACTGCCGCGCACGCCCGAGGCGAGGATCGTCCGAAAGGCGGGACGCTCGGAGCCCATGCGGCGCATATAGTCCTCCATCTCGGCGGCGACGGCACGCTCCGTCATGCCGGGGCGGATGTATGTGACGATGTGCGCAAATGCCGCGTCCGCAATCTCGCACGCGCGCCGAATACAGGCGATCTCGTCCGCATCCTTCACCTGCCGCAGTACATCGAGATTCAGTGCCGTCTCGAATGCAATCCCCGCCAGCAGCTCCTTGAGCTGCATATACGCGCTGTAGGTGAGCACATTACCCTCAAATCCGACCGTTTTCACACGGTATTCTTTGAGCAGTGCCGCCGCCTTTTGATAGAGTCCTCCCGTCTGCTCCACGACTTCAAACGCAAACGCTTCCTCCGCAGCCTGCTCCGTGTAGCGGCTGTCTGTCACGAGGGTAAGGTGATCCGCCGTCACGATAAGAACTGTGGAGTCGCCGCGAAATCCGCTGAAATAATGCAGATTGACCTCTTTCGTCACGAGCACGGCATCCAGTTCCCGCTCGGACAGCAGCGTCCGCAGACGCTCAATACGCGATTCCATGTTCATTATATCCCCTCCGGTCGGCAAAGAACAACCTCCAGCGCCGCCATATAGCTTTCCGCACCGAAGCCGCAGATCTGACCGAGTGCCACAGGCGCGATGACCGACGTGTGACGAAATTCCTCACGCCGATGAATATTCGAAAGATGCACCTCGATCACGGGAACGTCGACTGCCGCGATCGCGTCGCGGATCGCGATGCTGTAGTGCGTAAACGCCGCCGCATTCAAAATGATGTAATCCGCTTTACCCTGCGCTTCCTGTATCACATCCACGAGATCCCCCTCATGATTGGACTGGAAGAAATCGATCACCGCCCCCGCGGATTCCGCACGGCGGCGCAGGCGATCGTTTATGTCCTCCAAGGTGAGCGCTCCGTAGATGTCCGGCTCGCGCGTCCCCAAGAGGTTCAGATTCGGTCCGTTCAGTACCAGTATTCTCTTCATAGCCTGCTCCTAGTAGCGAATGGAGAAATTGCGGTCGTCCGCAAGAGGATCGCGCGGCTCGATGTCCAGCCGCTCCACACGAACAAACATATTGCCGGCACGAATGGCGGCGAACGCGGCGTCGATGTCCCGCTGCGCCCCTTGGAGCTCCATCGTCACCGTCCCGTCGGGCATGTTCTTCACCCAGCCCGCAATCTCATGCGCGAGCGCCTGCTGCCGCACGAACATGCGAAAGCCGACGCCCTGCACGCGCCCCGCCGCACATGCGGAATAACGAACGATCTCCTCCATCATAGTTCCCTCCTAGCTCTTTGCATCTCTGCGCAAAATGGTATCCGGTACAACGTCCCGGGGGATCTCCATGCGCACAATTTGACGCGGGTGCGGAGCG
Organism: Selenomonas sp. FOBRC9; assembly: GCF_000287655.1. Classification (NCBI taxonomy): domain Bacteria; kingdom Bacillati; phylum Bacillota; class Negativicutes; order Selenomonadales; family Selenomonadaceae; genus Selenomonas; species Selenomonas sp. FOBRC9. The sequence goes on along the minus strand of NZ_ALJR01000030.1, from coordinate 10,061 downwards.
ACCTTGATCGGTACCCCCGTATCGTCCCACATCCCTTTGAGGATGAACCGCCCCGGCGTTCCCGTAGGCGGAAAGATCTCGAGCTCCTCGCCGACGAACATCCGATTGCGCTGCTCTACCGTTGCAAGTCCCGTCGCTTCATCATAATCGTGTACCAGACCCACAAAATCGGACGACTGCTCGTAGGTTGACGTCCCGTAGATCTGATCTTGTTCCGTCGTCTTGCCGAAGAAAAATCCCGTCGTATACTCGCGGTGCGACACCTTCTCGAGCTCGTCCATCCACGCGCTTTCTACCTCATATGGTGCATCCGTCATGCAGGCGTCGAGCGCTGAGCGGTAAGTCTTGACGACGCTCGCAGCATAATGCACGCTCTTCATGCGCCCCTCGATCTTGAGGCTGTCGATGCCGCAGGCGATTACCTCATCCAGATACGGCAGGAGACACAGATCCTTGGAGTTCATGATATAGGTGCCGCGCTCATCCTCCGCGACCGGATAGTATTCCCCGGGGCGTGACTCCTCCACGAGCGCGTATTTCCAACGGCAGGACTGCGCACAGCTCCCGCGGTTCGCATCCCGTCCTGTGAAATAATTGCTGAGGAGACAGCGTCCCGAATAGGAAATGCACATCGAGCCATGGACGAACATCTCGAGCTCTACATCCGTATTCCTGCGAATCTCTCGAATCTCTTCGCGCGACAGTTCCCGCGCAAGTACGACGCGCGCTGCGCCGAGTTTGTGCCACGCGTCTACCGTCCGCCAGTTCACATTGTTCGCCTGCGTGCTGATATGGACGGCCAGATCTGGCACCGTCTCCCGGCAGAGCATAAAGACGCCAAGATCGGCAATGAGTACCGCGTCCACTCCGGCGTCCGTGAGGAAGCGCAAATAGTCCGGCAGATCCGCGATATCCTCGTTGTGCGGGAACACATTGACGGTGACGTAGATCTTTTTTTCTGACGCATGAGCAAGGCGAACGGCAGTGCGCATCTCATCCTGTGAAAAATTGCCCCCAAAGGCGCGCAGACCGAACTGCTCGCCGCCGAGGTATGCCGCATCCGCACCGTAGGCAAACGCCATGCGCAATTTCTCAGGTGTCCCCGCAGGCGCCAATAACTCAGGTCGCCGTCTCATGCATCCGCCTCCGCATCAATGAAAGTATCATCGCACCCGGTCGACCAGTGCCAAATGATCCGCATAGTTCGTCGCATAGTAGTTGTTGCCGCTGCGGTCGGCAACGAAATACAGATAATCCGTCTCCGCAGGATGAAGCACCGCCATGAGCGACGCCGTGCCGGGACTTGCGATCGGTCCGGGCGGCAGACCCGCGTTTTGATAGGTATTGTAGGGGGATTCGATCTTCGTATCGCGCAGGAGCAGATCCTCCTTCGGCGCGTCGAGCAAGTACTGCACAGTCGGATCGGCCTGCAGCGGCATCCCGAGTTTCAGCCGCTTTAGGAAAATCTGCGCGATGATCGGACGATCCTCCTCGTGATACGCCTCTTTCTCAACGATAGACGCAAGCGTCACGAGCTCGTAGATGGAAAGGTTCTCCTCCTTTGCGCGCTCCCGCATCTCCGGGGTCAGCCGCCGGTCAAAATTCTCCGCCATCATTTCGAGGATGCGCGCGGTATCAAACGAGCCGTTGATTTCATAGGTGTCCGGGAAGAGAAATCCCTCGGCGGCATAGCGTACGCCCTCATGATCCTCCACATAGTCGTAAGGGCGATAGTCCTTTGCACGCGCAATAAAGTCATCCGCATTCACGATGCCCTCATCGGAGAGCCGCTCCGCGATGTCGCGGACATTGAATCCCTCGGGAATAACAAAGCGAACGGTCACCGTATTGCCGTAGACGAGCGTTTCAAGAGCGTCGCGCGGAGTCATGCCTGCGTGCAGCGCAAAGGTACCGCTCTTGACCTTATTCTCAAAGCCGTTCAGCTTCGCTGTCCACCAGAATTTGAACTCACTCTCTATAACACCTTGCTCATGCAGTTCTTTGCCGATCTCGCCGACCGTCATCCCCGGACGGACGGTGTAGTAAATCTGCCCCCCCTGTGCAGCGGGAGGCATTTTTTGCACCGGTGTGGAAAAAAGTATGAATATAATACCTACCAAAACCAGCCCAATACCTGCGGCACCACCAAAGATCAGTTTTTTTTGCAAGGGCGTCCCCTTCCCCCTATATACGGCACGCATCGCATCCCGCACTTCGTTCACATGCAAAAGGCCGCACAGCCCCTCTAGTGACCGTTTCAAACAAATCCTCCCTCTCTGATGCAAACTGCCCCTATGAAAAAACTGTCATCCTCCCACAGATGACAGCCGCCTCCTTTTTAGCCTTCCCGGTTCTCCTCAAGCTCGCCATAAACAGCAAGAACCGCTTCAAACTCCTCTTCCGAAGGATCTACATAGACATCCTCGCCGTCCTCGACGACGATCTTTGCAATGACCGCCTCGTCTTCTTCGGGAAGTTCCTCGGTCTCCTCGCCGTCCGGATCGAGCGCCAGCCCCACGAGCACGGCGAACCGATCATCACCTACCGTGATGATGGTCTCCTCCCGATAGTACGTCTCCTCTCCGTCCTCATTTGTGAGAACGACCACAACGTCCTCATCATCCATCTCGTATGCCGCTTCCGGGGCATCTTTCAAGTTGTTATATTTTTCCTTATAGTCCTTTTCCATGTGTATACCTCTTTTTATGTTCGGTGCAGTATTCATGTGTGTAAATTCCGCTGTCGATCCAAGAATCCCTGCAAAATATAAACCGCCGCCATCTTGTCGATGACCTTGCGGCGTTTCTTCCGCGAGACGTCCCCCTCGAGCAGCGTACGGGTCGCGGCAACGGTCGAAAGCCGCTCGTCCCAATAATGGATCTTGACGCCCGGAAAGCGTTGCGCTGCCTCCGCCATAAATGCGCGTACCATCTCGCAGCGTGTCCCCTCATCCCCGTTCATATGCTTCGGCAGCCCCGCGACAAGCGCGTCGACCTCATAGTCCCGCATGAGCGTGCCGAGACGCTCAAAATCTGCGGCCGGCGTCGTTCGGCGGATCGTCTCGACTCCCTGCGCTGTCAACCCAAGGAGATCACTCACCGCGATGCCGATGGTCACATCGCCAATGTCGAGCGACATATAGCGATTCACTTCTCGTGCTCCAAGTAGAAACTCACGAGTTCGTCCAGCAGCTCGTCACGCTCAAGACTGCGGATCTTACTCCGCGCCTCCTTATGGCTCGTCACATAGGCGGGATCGCCCGAGAGCAAATAACCGACCAGCTGATTGATAGGATTGTACCCCTTCTCTCGCATGGCGGCGCTCGCCTCGCGTATCACAACGTCCGCCTTCGGTTTGTCAGCACCGAAGGAAAACATCATTGTTTTCTGTTCATCCACAATGATTCACCCCTTTACACGAAAAATCCTGCACAAGCAACTATAGTCTGCCGTCCTGCAGCGCGTCGAGCGCATCGTCGAGGGTAGGATAGATCCCGGTGCAAAGGGCGCGCATCTCCTCAGTTGCAGGCAGTGTATCCGGGATCATCACGGGACTGCATCCCGCAGCCGCCGCGCCCCGCAGCCCGTTATATCCGTCCTCAAAGACGTAGCAGTCCGCGGGCGGAACGCCGATGCGCTCCGCCGCAAGCAAGAAGATATCCGGCGCCGGTTTCCCGTGCGCAACGTGGTCTCCGCCGACAATCACATCGAAATAATCTCGCAGCCCGCTCTGCGTCAGATTTTTCTCAATCTGCACCGTCGTGGAACTGCTCGCTGTGGAAATCCGAACGCCCTCCGCACGAAAATAAGCAAGAATTTCCCGTACGCCGGGCATTACGCGAAGATGCCGCGCGGCTTCCTCCGCGACGTAAGCGAGTACGTGCTCCATATATGCGCGTGCATCCACCGTTGGATGAAACTCATTGATGATCCTGAGTGTGAGATCGCCGCAGGTACCGCAGCAGGCAGTGCCGAGTGCTTTTTTGCGCGGCACGCCGAAATCGTCGGCAACGACTGTCCATGCCGTTTGGTAAACGGTTTCCGTATCAAAGAGAAGACCGTCCATATCAAAAATCGCACCACGTTTCATGGGCGTCCTCCGATTCCGCGACCGCCGAAAAAATCACAGTCAAATATTACCACACAACGCCGCAAAAGACAATGACCGTTCAGCGACGCACAGTTCGATGCACAGTCGCCCCTGCCGCTAAATCTTATTCTCCGTACCGTGCAGGAGACGTTCGATGTTCTCCCGATGCCGCACAATCACGAGTGTGGCGGCGAGCACAGTGAAGAGCAGGTATTCGAGCGGGTATCCGAACGCTGCGGCGAGGGTCGGCGTCAGGAAACCCGCGATCACAGACCCCAGCGACACATAGCGTGTCGTATAGACGACGGCGAGCCACACGAGGAAAACGATGAGCGTCACGTTCCCCATCAGCATCGTCAGCACGCCGAGGGAGGTTGCCACGCCCTTGCCGCCGCGAAAGCGCAGGAACACGGAGAAACTGTGTCCCACGATGGCGGCAAGCCCGCAGAGCACCGCCGCGAGCGGTGTCCCGACAAGCATCAGCCCCATATAGACGCCCGCCTGCCCCTTCAAGCTGTCCGCGAGGAATACAGCGATGCCCGCCGCCTTGCCGAGCGTGCGCCACGCATTCGTCGCGCCGATGTTATGACTGCCATACGCGCGCAGATCCGTATGCCAAACGAGTTTGCCGAGAATCAGCCCGCTCGGAATGGAACCGATCACATACGCCGCGAGGACTGCCAAAATATATTCCGTCATCACTCTTCCTCCTTGCGCGCGCGCACGACGAGGCGCAGCGGCGTTCCCTCGAATCCGAAGCTCTCCCGCAGGCGGTTTTCGATGAAGCGCAGATAGGAAAAGTGCATGAGGTCGGGATCGTTGACAAAGATGATGAACGTCGGCGGAACGATGCCGACCTGCGTCATGAAGAGGATTTTGAGCTGCTTCCCCTTCTTCGTCGGCGGCGGATTGACCGACACCGCGTCGCGGATCAGCTCGTTGAGCACGCTCGTCTTGATGCGCATCGATTGCTGCTCGGCGACGTACTTGACCAGCTCCGTAACGCGTTCGACGCGCTGTCCCGTGAGCGCCGACGTATAGAGAACGGGAGCATATTGGAGAAATCCGAGCTCCTCACGCAGATCGTCGGTAAACCGGAGCGTCGACTTATCATTTTTTTCGGGGAAAATATCCCATTTATTGACGACGATGATGACGCCCTTGCCCGACTCATGTACGTATCCCGCGATCTTCGTATCCTGCTCGAGGATCCCCTCGGCGGCATTGATAACCATGAGCACGACGCCCGCACGGTCGATGGCACGCAGCGACCGCATGACGCTGTAGCGCTCGACGGGCAGCGTGATCTTGCCCTTGCGCCGCATTCCCGCCGTATCGATGAGCAGATACTTTGCTCCGTCGCGCGTAAAATGCGTGTCGATGGCGTCGCGTGTCGTCCCCGGCACATCGCTGACGATGACGCGCTCCTCGCCGAGCAGACGGTTGACGAGCGAAGACTTCCCCACGTTCGGGCGTCCCACAACAGCGATCGCGATCTCGTCCGGCTCCCGTTCCTCCGTCTCCTCCTTGGGAAAAGCCGCCACAACGGCGTCGAGGAGGTCGCCGAGATTCATCGCGTTCGACGCGGAAATGGGAATCGGGTCGCCAAGCCCGAGCGCATAGAAATCATAGATTAAACTTTCCCGTTCAAAGCTGTCGATCTTATTGACGGCAAGAATCACAGGCTTGTTCGTACGGCGCAGGAGTCGTCCGACCTCCTCGTCCGAAGCGGTCAGCCCCGCACGCCCGTCGACGAGGAAGAGGATAACGTCCGCTTCCTCCATCGCGAGCTCCGCCTGACTGCGCATCGACCGCAGAATGTGATCGCTCTCGTCGAACTCAATGCCGCCCGTATCGATGATGGTAAATTCATGGTTCAGCCACTCGGCGTCCATATAGATGCGATCGCGCGTCACGCCGGGCATATCGTCCACAATGGACACGCGCTTTTTGCCGATCTGATTGAACAGCGTCGATTTTCCAACATTCGGCCGCCCCACGACGGCGACGATCGGTTTACTCATCTCCGATCACTCCTCTCTATGCGCGCCCCGCGCCCGCAACGGGCTTCGTGTATCCCGCGTTGCTCTGCCATGTATAGCCGCCGCTTGCCCGCTGCCGGCGGTAACTCTTCCAATCCGCGAGCGCTTCCCGATAGTCTGCCCCCGTCGCGACCGGTTCGATGCGTATGGGGGAAAACATGCGGCGCATGTCGGCAAGCGACATATCGTCCAAAAAGACATCCTCCCCCTCGCGCAGCGCTGACGCCGGGATGACTACCCCGTCGGGGCTAAAATCCGTGCGGCTGAGAGCATCGACAATGTCGCTGCCCGTGAGCAGTCCCGATACGTTGACCGTCTCTCCAAACCGGCGGTTCTCAACGGCTAGGACGCGGATCCTCTTCCCGTCGGGATCGAGTTCCCGCGCCAGCTGCTCCATCACAGGCGCGATTGCCGTTCCGCTAATCACACAGAGCACAGAACCCTCGTCATGCAAAGAAAAATCTTCTGCTGCACGCCGCCACTCCTCGATAAAGTTCCGCGTCAGTCCGATCCCGTTGTCGAGCTGCGGAAAGCCATCATATACTTCGGCAGGCGGCACCTCACGCCCCGCGAGAAAATAGAACTCATCGCCGAGATAGATAAACGTCCGTCCCTCTTCCGCACGGATGCGGCGCTGCCACGCCTCGACCTGATCGATAACGGCAGCCGCCCCCGTACGGTCGAACTGCACGAGAGGAAAGGGATCATTCCGATGTTTCGTCAGACCGACGGGCACGATGGCGAGCGAGAGGGCATGCGGGCGCCGCTCCGTGATGTCGCGGATCGTACGCTCCAGCTCCTCCCCATCGTTCAGCCCGTAGCAGAGCACCACTTGCGTATGGTACTCCGCGCCCGCCTCCTCGAGCCGTGCGAGCTGACCGAGTATATTTGACGCGCCCTTATAGCGCAGCATCTCCGCGCGCAGGACAGGGTTCGTACACTGTACGGAAACATAGAGCGGCGAAAGATGCAGACGCTTAATGCGCTCAAAATCCCTATCCCCCATGTTCGTGAGCGTTACGAAATTCCCATAGAGAAAGGAGAGGCGGTAGTCGTCGTCCTTCACGGAGAGACTGTGGCGCATATCGGGCGCAATCATATCCACAAAGCAAAAATAGCAATGGTTCGCGCACTCGCGGATGCCGTCAAACACAGCACGTTCAAACTCTACGCCAAGTTCTTCATCATAATCCTTGTCAAAGGCGATGATCTCCTGCGTGCCGTCCGCATGCTCGACGAGCAGTTCGATCTCCTCCTCCGCCATTGCAAAGCTGAAATCGATGATGTCGCGCATCGCCGTGTCGTTGACCTTGAGGATCTTATCCCCCGGAACGAGCTCTAATTCCTCTGCTATGCTGCCCTCTAGGACACGCAGGATAACGCCCGGATAAATTCTTGCCACAATTCCCCTCCTTTCCATGAAAAAGGAGTGACATTACATCACTCCTTCGTTTTTTATGAAGTTATGTAAACGCTCCGCGTTCTTACTTCAGCCAATCGAGATGCGCCTCGACCTGACCTTCCGTATTCTCGCTGGATTCGGCCTTCTCAGCCTGTTTTTCGTCGACATATTTCTTGATGTCCGCATTATCGGCATCGCGCTTCGCCTTGGTGATCGAAAGCGAGATGCGCTTGCGCTTCGTGTCGATGCGGAGCACCTTGACCGTAACGATGTCGCCCGTGTGGACAGCCTCGTCCGCACGCTCGATGCGCTTTTCGGCAAGCTCGCCCATCGGGATGAGACCGTCAAAGCCCGGCTCGATCTCCATGAACGCACCGAAGTCCGTCAGCTTGATGATCTTGCCTTCGATGAAGTCGCCCTCGGCATACTGCTCCGCCTTCTCCACCCACGGATCCGGCAGCGTGTCCTTCACCGAGAGAGAGATGCGCTTTGCATCACGATCTACGCTCTTAACGTAGACGTCGAGTTCCTGACCGACCTCAAGCACCTCGGACGGATGCTTGACACGGTGCCACGCGAGATCGGAGATATGTGCAAGACCGTCCACGCCGCCGATATCAATGAATGCACCGTAATCGACGAGACGCTTGACCGTACCGCGCACGACCTGTTCCGGCTCGATCGCAGAGAACACCGCCTCTTCCTTCTCGGCGCGATCGCGCTCGAGGAGTTTGCGGCGCGAGAGCACGAGACGGCGCTTTTGAACGTCCACTTCGATGATCTCCGCTTCTACCGTCTGATCAACGTAGACCGAGAGATCCTTGACGAAATGGAGCTCCATCTGCGAAGCGGGAATGAATCCGCGCAGTCCCATGACATATGCCACGAGTCCGCCCTTGACTTCCTTCGCGATCTTCGCTTCGACCGTATCGCCGTTCGCCTGAATGACCTCGATGTCCTTCCACGCAGCCATCTTATCGGCTTCCACCTTGGAGAGACTGCCGCCGTTGTCGCCGCCGAGAGACTTAATGTAGACGTCAATCTCGTCGCCGACCTTCACGACATCGCGCGCATCATCCGGGGCGGGCACGGCAAGATCCCTCTTAGACACAGGAATCTCCTGCTTATACCCGATGTCGACATACGCCTCGTCGCGGGATACCTGTACGACAACCCCTTTGACAACGGTACGCTCCTGGAAATCGGGCATTTCTTCCTGTTCCAAAAGTTCTTTCATGCTCTGTTCTGACACTGTTTATAAACCTCCTTGATAATCCAGTCCGGCGTTGAGGCGCCAGCTGTAATACCAATTTTATTAACATTTTTAAACCATTCGTCCCGCAGTTCCTCCACGGTTTCGATATGGTATGTTGCGCATTTGCTTTCGCATAATTGTGCAAGGCGGGATGTGTTCGCGCTGTTCTTCCCGCCGACGACAATCATCATATCCACCTGCTCGGCAAGCGCGAGCGCCGCCGATTGGCGCATATCCGTCGCCGTACATATCGTGCGGAGAATCTTGATGTCGCGGGATTTTTCGAGCAGACATGCGGCGATGTCCCGGAACCGATCGCTCGAGAACGTCGTCTGACAGACGACGCCGAGCCGCCCGAACTTCGGCAGCGCCTCCGCCTCCGCCTCGGTCTCGATAATATGCGCGCCGTGTCCCGTCCATTCGAAGATGCTCTTGACCTCCGGATGGTTCTTCTCTCCGACGATGATGACCGTATAGCCTTCGTCGGACAGCAATTTCGCCGAAAGCTGCGCCTTTTTGACGTGGGGACAGGTCGCATCCACCAGTTCTAAACCGCGTGACTCTGCCTCCTCGTATACATTGGGACCAACACCGTGTGAGCGGATAATGACGAGCCCGTCATCCATCTCCGAGAGAGAATTGACCGTGCCGACGCCTTCCTTTTTAAGACGCTCCACCATCTGCGGATTGTGGATGATCGGTCCGAGCGTACTGGACGTACCGTCTGTGGAGGCATTCTCCCGGGCGATCTCTATGGCGCGCTTCACGCCATAGCAGAATCCCAAATGCTCTGCTAAGATGACCTCCATATACCTCACCGTAATTTGTAACGATTCTCAATAACCGTTGACAAACATAATCCCACTCATACAATCTGTGTAACAGTATAACACGACAACACCGCCCGCGCAAATGAAATTTATTTTTTTTTATCTCTCGGCTTCATCACCTAAATTGCAATAGCAAGTGGGACAAGTAGGGAAAAAGTTACGAGGCAGCGAATTGAGCAACATATGAATCGAAACGCTCTTTGGGTGTATCGTATCCGAGGATTTTCCTGGGGAGGTTATTCATCCAGTCCTCTACCTGTTGAATTGTGTCCGGCGTGAGGCAAGCAATATCGGTCCCCTTTGGGATAAAGCGTCGTACCATGCCGTTTTGGCGTTCATTAGTTCCGCGTTCACTTGGCGTATAAGGATGAGCGTAGTATACGGGAATATCCCCAAAGACTTCCTGGAGTTTACTGAACTCGCTTCCATTATCCGAAGTAACG
>NZ_ALJR01000029.1:0-8049 GCF_000287655.1 Selenomonas sp. FOBRC9 | reverse complement strand
CTTCCCAGTGTCCGATTTCCGTGCCTTCGTCCACAAGGGCAGGACGCTCCTGTATGCTACGCCCTTTCAGGCGCTTGTTCTTGCGGTTTCGCTTGCGCTTGCACTTTCGTCCGAGCGCTTGCGGGACATCGAACAGCGTCAGCGGAATCCTACCCGCCCACAGCATATTGTAAAGCGTCTTGGTGCATGGGATACCATCCTCGTCGAACCGTTTGTTCGCCCTAGCATCCCCGAGACACATGTCGATCGACCACTTGTTCTTACGGATTCTTTCGGTCATCCAACGCAGGAATGGCGCACAGTCTGCGCTGTCAAGCTTATACGGTCGTTTGGAGTTCTTTCGATGTTCGAGGTAAGCCCGTTGCCCACGCCTTGCCGTATATTGTGGAGACCGCCCGCGAGCAGCTTGGCGTTCGGGTGTCCCCCGCTTAAGCTAATAGTGGATCGCCGTGTGCGAGCATCCAACCCGTGCGGCTATGGCGCGAAGGGAGAATCCTTCGCGGTGAAGTGCCTGTATTTGCCCCCTTTCGTCAAGGGTAAAGTGCTTTCCCGATTTACGAACAGCTTCCATTGTGGTAGAATAGGCGTAATCCATAGTGATTGCTCCTTTGCTGATGTTTTGTAGCGGAACCATTATAGCACGGGATGTCACTATGGATTTTGTTTTTGTTTAGCTGTTCAACTTCATTTTACAACGAACCGAATACTATCAAGTGTTGATTTCTTGAAGTTTTACAAATATATTCTACAAGTTATGCTATAATAACGCGGAATAGGATCCAGCAAAAGAAGGTGAGAATGAGATGCGGCTCACGGAACGAATCAACGCACATCTTAGGGATCTCAGCGATGCAGACAAGTGTATCTGGCGCTGGATCGACAGCAACCGTACGGCGGCGAGCCGCATATCCATCCACAAACTCGCGCGCGCGTGCGCCGTCTCAAGTGCGTCCGTCGTGCGCTTCGCGCAGAAGCTCGGCTTCGATGGTTTCGGCGAGCTGAAGGCGGTCATGCGTATGGAGGCAGCGGAGATGGTGTCGCCCCGCCGCGATGTGACAGCCACGCTCGGCAGCTTCTACGATCAGACATGGCGTACGCTCATGCGGCGTGACTACACGAGCGCGAGCCGTCTCATCCGCGAGGCGCACCGCATCTTTGCCTACGCCTCGGGCTATGTGCAGACGAACGTCATGCAGGAGATGAAGCGGCTCTTCGTCTATGACAACATCCTCATCTACGAGATCGCGGGTCGCGAGGAGTTCTACTCGGTCTACCAGACGGCGGGGCCCGACGACCTCTTCATCTTCATCTCGCTCTCGGGCGAGTCCGAGCGCGTCGTAGAGTTCGCAGATCAGCTCCATCTCAAGGGCGTCCCCATCCTCTCAATTACAGAGATGCGGCACAACACGCTCGCCGCCCAATCGACAGAGAATCTCTACGTCATGCCCGCAGAGATTGGACTCGTCGAGAACGAACAGCGCCTCCAGTTCAAATCCATGCTTGCCTACTTCCTCCTGCTCGAGATCTGGTATGTGCACTACCGCCTGTATGTACAGGAGCAGGAGATGGATTAGAAATGTCCCCTCCAGCGTTTTTGAGGGCTATACGAATCATCCGCTGCTGTAACAAATTTCATCCAATGTACCACGATACAAACTCCGTATATCCTGCCCGAAAGCCGTGAAACTATTGCGTTCGCGGTTTTTTTGCGCTATCTTATAGACAACGGATTTCATATTAGTTTCAGTTTCATTCGCGGGAGGCGCATAGCTTCCCTGCCGCAGGGGTTTGGTTTTTGGGATAAGGAGGAACGCACATGGCACTCAGTAAGGATGTCATCATGCAAAACATGCAGCGGTTCGGCGGAGCGATGTATACGCCCGTCATTCTGTTTGCATTCTTCGGTCTGACGGTGGCGGTGTCCATCGTCTGCAAGAACGAGGGGCTGCTTGGCAGTCTCGCCGCACCTGGCACACTCTGGTATGATTTCTGGTTCGTCGTCGAACAGGGCGCATGGACGGTGTTCGCCCAGATGCCCATTCTCTTTGCCATCGCCGTGCCGATCGGCTTTGCCAAGAAGGAACCGGCGCGCTGCGCGATGGAGTCCTTCGTCATCTATATGCTCTTCAACTACTTCATCTCCGCATTCCTCACGCTCCACGGCAGCGCGTTCGGTGTGGACTACAGCCAGCCGGCGGGTCCCGGCACAGGCCTTGCAATGATCGCGAACGTCAAGACGCTCGACATGGGCATGCTCGGTGCGATCTTCATCGCCTGCTGCACGGCATTCCTGCACAATCGTTTCTATGACACGAACATCCCCGATTGGCTCGGCATCTTCAAAGGACCTGCGTTCGTCGTGGCGATCGGCTTCGTCGTCATGATCCCGATGGCACTTCTCTTCTGCATCGTCTGGCCTGCCGTTCAGCACGCCATCGAGCAGTTCCAGTTCTTCCTCAAGACCAGCGGCATCCTCGGTGTCTGGGCATACACGTTCTCGGAGAAAATGCTCCTTCCCGCAGGTCTCCACCACTTCATCTATCTCCCGTTCATCTTCGGCCCTGCGGTCGTAGACGGCGGCATTCAGGCATATTGGCTTGGCCACATCAATGACTTCATGGTCAGCGGGCAGTCGCTCCGTGAGCTCTTCCCCGAGGGCGGCTTTGCCCTCCACGGCAGCGGCAAGGTGTTCGGTCTGCCGGGCGCGGCACTCGCGATCTATATGTGTGCGAAGCCTGAGAAGCGCAAGAAGACAGCGGCGCTCCTCATCCCCGCAACGATCACGGCGGTGCTCTGCGGCATCACAGAGCCAATCGAGTTCACCTTCCTCTTCGTCGCACCGCTTCTCTATCTCCTGCACGCCGTCCTCTCGGCAACGCTTTCCGCAACGCTCTATGCAATCGGGCTCTCGGGCAACTTCGGCGGCGGTCTGATCGACTGCTTCGTGCAGAACTGGATTCCGCTCTTCTCGTATCACTATGCGACGTATCTCATGCAGATCGCCGTTGGTCTGTGCTTCACCGCGATCTACTTCTTCGTGTTCCGCTTCGTCATTCAGCTCAAGGACTACAAGACCCCCGGCCGCACGGACGACGGCGTAGAGGACAAGCTCTTCACGAAGGCGGACTACAAGGCAAAACAGGCGGGTGCTGCAGGTACTGCGACTGCCGCTCCCGGCATGAAGCTCGATGAGCGCGATGTCAAGGCGCGCGCCTTCCTCGACGGTCTCGGCGGCGCGGCAAACATCAAGGACGTGACGAACTGCGCAACGCGTCTGCGCGTCACGGTCAACGATCCCGAACTCGTCGCTCCGACGGGCGCATTCACCGAGGCGGGCGCACACAGGCTTGTCCGCAACGGTCACGCATTCCAAGTCATCGTGGGACTCTCCGTCCCGCAGATCCGCGAGCGCTTCGAGGCACTCATGACCGCCCCTGCCTCCGATGTGGACGAGGTCGCCGTCGGCACGGAGAAATCCTTTGCCATTACGGCTGTTACAACGGGTCATATCATCGATATGAGCGAGGTCAAGGACGAGATGTTCTCGCAGAAGATGATGGGCGACGGCGTTGCGGTCGAGCCGACGGAGGGCATTGTGGCCGCTCCTGCGGATGCTGAGGTCACGATGGTCATGGAGGACAGCCGCCATGCGGTCGGTCTCCGTATGGACAACGGCGCGGAACTCCTCATCCACATCGGTGTGGACACAGTGAAACTCGAGGGCAAGGGCTTTGAACTGCTCGTCAAGATGGGCGATCGCGTCAAGGCGGGTGCGCCGCTCGTGAAGTTCGACCGCGATGTGATTCATGCGGCGGGCTATCAGGACACCGTCATCATGGCAGTCACGAACTCCGGCGAGTACCCGCTCATGAAGAAGATGACGGGCATGGATGCAAAAGCCGGCGAGACGACGGTTCTGACGTTCTGATGAAGAAAAGTCTCCCCCGTCGAAACGGGGGAGGGGGACCACGCGCAGCGTGGTGGAAGGGGCGCTTTGAACGACAGGGTCCGAGTATCGTCACCGGCGCCCCTATCGGCTCGCATGCTCGCCACTTCCCCCGTTGCGACGGGGGAAGCTCATATAACGAAAGGAACAAGCATGAAAGCAACGAAATGGTGGCAGAACACCGCCGTTTACCAGATCTACCCGAAGAGCTTCAATGACACGACGGGAAGCGGCACAGGCGATCTGCGCGGCATCACGGAAAAGCTCGACTATCTGAAGGATCTCGGCGCGGGTGCGCTCTGGCTCACCCCCGTCTATCCCTCGCCCATGGTCGACAACGGCTACGACATCAGCGACTACACGGGCATCAATCCCCAGTTCGGCACGCTCGCCGACATGGAGGAGCTGATCGCCGAAGCAAAGAAGCGCGATATGCGCATCGTCATGGATCTCGTCTACAACCACAGCTCCGATCAGCATCCGTGGTTTATCGAGTCGAAGTCCAGCCGCAATAACGCAAAGAGCGGCTGGTACATCTGGCGCGACGCGAAACCCGACGGCAGTGCGCCGACGAACTGGCGCGGCATCTTCGGCGGCTCCGCGTGGACGTACTGCGCGGAACGCGATCAATACTACCTCCATACCTTTGCCGAGGCGCAGCCAGATCTCAACTGGGAGAATCCAGAGGTACGTGCAGCCCTCTTTGCAGCGGCGAACTTCTGGCTCGACAAGGGCGTCGGCGGCTTCCGCATTGACGCGATCACCTACATCAAGAAACCCGCCGTCTTCGAGGACGGCACGCCCGACGCGGCGGACGGCATGGTGAGCGTCCACACAATGACGGCGAACACGCCCGGCATCCTCGATTTCCTCCACGAGTTCCGCAGGGAGGTCTTTGACGGGCACGACATCTTCACCGTCGGCGAGGCGAACGGTGTCAGCGTGGCGGAGCTGCCCGACTGGGTCGGCGAGAACGGCGTATTCTCGATGCTGTTCGAGTTTGCGCACGTCCTCGTCCCCTACGAGGACGGCGAATGCTGGTCGAAGATGGTTCCGTGGAAGCTCACAAAGCTCAAGGGCGCACTCTCCGCGAGTCAGGAGGGGGTTGCCAAGGAGGGCTGGTATCCGATCTACTTCGAGAACCATGACCGCGCACGCTCGGTGAACTACTTCTTCCCGAAGGGCGGCGATGCACGCCTTGCGGCAAAGGCACTCGCGACCATTCTCATGACTCTGCGCGGCACGCCCTTCATCTACGAGGGCGAAGAGCTCGGCATGACAAACGTCAAATGGGATACGATCGACGCATACGATGACATCTCCTCCCACGGGCAATACGAGCTTGCACTGAAGGAAGGATTCTCGCCCGCAGAGGCACTGTCCTTTGTCCACTTCAACAGCCGTGACAATGCGCGTACGCCGATGCAGTGGAACGATACGGCGAACGCCGGATTCACCACAGGTACGCCGTGGCTGCCCGCAAACGAGAATTATCACACAATCAATGCGGCGGCAGAGGAAGCGGATGCGGACTCCGTGCTCAATTACTACAAGCAGATCATCCGTCTGCGCAAGACGAATCCCGTACTGCTCAACGGGGTCTATGAGGAACTGCTTGCCGAAAACGAGCAGATCTACGCATTCTCTCGTACGGAAGGCAATCGCCGCATCGTTACGGCAGTCAACTTTTCCGCAGAGGAGGCACAGCTTCCCGCAGGATTTTTGAGGGGCGTGCGGCTCATCGGCAGCTATGCGGATGCGCCAAAGGCTGCGCTCCGTCCGCTCGAGGCGGTTGTCTATGAGGAGGAAGTAAAATGAAGGTAGCGGCAAGCGATTACGACGGCACGCTCCTCCGGGGCGGCAAAATCGACGAGGAGACGAAGGAGGGCATTGCCCGCTGGCGTGCCGCAGGGCACAAGTTCGGTGTGATCTCGGGACGCGACTATGGGATGCTTGTCCCGCAGCTTGAGAAATACGGCGTGGAGTTCGACTACACCGTCTGCAACAACGGCGGCATCATACGGGGTGCGGATGCAGCCGTCCGATTTCAGGCGGAGATTGATCCTCGCGCGCTCACGGCGATTGCGTCAGAGCCGAGCGCACAGAAATCCTTCCACTTCGCCTTCTCTGCAGCAGATGTGACCTATCTCTGCCACCACTCCGAGGGTTCGTGGATCGAGCGCGAGGCAAAGGACTGGGATTTCCCCATCGTCTACATCGAGGAGAGCGAGATTGGAGGACTGACGGGGATTCAGCAGTTCTCGCTCGGCTTTCATGAACCTGCTCTCTCGGAAGAATGTGCGGCGGTGCTGAACGCAAAGCTCAGTGACAAGATTCATGCGTTCCCAAATGCGTGCAGTCTTGACATCACGCCCGCCGGCATCAGCAAGGATCAGGGCATCCGCACCCTCCTTTCCGTCATGGGATGGGATGGCGCGGAGGTGTTCGCCATCGGCGACGAGACGAACGACCTGCCGATGCTGAAGGCATGGGGAGGCTACTCGCTTACGACCGCACGTCCCGAGATACAAGCACAGGCGAAGCAGGTGTTCCCGAGCGTCGGCGCGATGCTCGATCACTTTTGCTAAGCTATCACTGATAAGTGGCGCCCCTTCCACCGCTTACGCGGTCCCCCTCCCCCGTTTCGAACGGGGGAGACTAGAGCGAACCGATAGGGGCGTCCCCACAACTTTTCTTGGGAGGAGTTACCATGGGTTTTGATCGTGAACGATTTGACGAGACAAAGGCTGCCTTCACCATAGACGACGATACGCTCCGCAGGATCGCCGATGATTTCCGCGCCGATATGTGCGCGGGGCTTTCGGGTGAAAAGGGTGCAACGCTTCGTATGCTCCGCTCCTACGCAGGACTTCCAAGCGGAAAGGAGCACGGCTCCTTCCTCGCGCTCGACTTCGGCGGCACAAATGTACGAGCACTTCGCATCCTCCTCAAGAGCGGCGGCGAATATGAGGTACTGAGCAAGGTCGCAAAGCCGCTCACCCTCCCCGGTGTCTATGACTACGTCAGCGCGGATGCAACGGCGGAAGAAATGTTTGACTTCCTCGCTGAGATCATCGATGAGGCGATCGAGGGAAATCGCACAACGAAATACCTGCTCGGACACACCTTCTCCTTCCCCTCGCAGCAGACCGACCTCTACAATGCGAAGCTGATTGTATGGACGAAGGAATTCGCCACGCAGGGGGTCGAGGGTAAGGTCGTCAACGACCTCCTCAAAGAGGCACTCGCACGGCGCGGCATGAGGAACGTCGAACCCGTCGCAGTCATCAATGACACGGTCGCAGTCCTGCTCGCGGCGGCATACAAGCACGAGCACACCTACATCGGCTCCATCTACGCCACGGGGCAGAACACCTGCTACTACGAGGAGTTCTCGGACGGCAGCGAGCCGCCTACCGTCATCAACATGGAGTCGGGCGGCTTCGGAAAACTGCCCTTCTCCAAATACGATGAGATTCTGGACAGGGAGTCCGAGCAGCCCGGCGCACAGCGTCTTGAGAAGATGGTGTCGGGACGCTACCTCGGGTCGCTCTACGGTGCGGCGCTTGCCGACCTCCTCGGTACGGACGGGGTTTACCCCTTTTCGAGCATTGAACTCTCCGAGATCATCGCAGATGCCTATCTCGACCGCCATTCGGCGGGCGCCGTCATCGAGGCAAAAACGGGCATGACCTTCACCGCCTCCGAGCGTGCCCTTCTGCAGGAGCTCGCGACTGCAGTCATCGTCCGCTCTGCACGCATCGTTGCGGCGACCTACGTCGCCATCATTCAGCACCGCATGGGTGAAAACGCGCTTGAGAACCAGTTCGTCGCCGTCGACGGCTCCGTCTATGAGAAAGTCCCGCTTGTCGCGCATCATCTGCGTGGTGCACTCGACACGCTGCTCTTGGACGAGGCGGTCAACGTCAAGATCATCCTCGAAAACACCGGCTCCGCCCTCGGCGCAGCACTCGCAGCAGCTATGACAGAACGAAATGAAAGGATAAAATGAAATCGGTTCGTTGTAAAATGAAGTTGAACAGCTAAACAAAAACAAAATCCATAGTGACATCCCGTGCTATAATGGTTCCGCTACAAAACAT